>JBNKVZ010000003.1:0-85375 GCA_050299455.1 Thalassospira sp. | reverse complement strand
ATCTGCTGATGGAGTACTTCAAAGCTCCCAACCTGCGATCACAGATTTCATCGGATCGTCAGAGCGTCCAGGCCCGTCTCCGCAAGTTGATTGAATCAACGGCAATGGCACTGGGGCACATGCATGAACTCAAGCCTGCGGTCATCTGCAATTGATCGGTTGGAATGCCGGTTTCAAGCGAAATCAACCGTAAAACGGTGGGGACAAGGTTATCACCATAAATTTCAAGCGAGGCTGATTTTAATTGTCCATAGTCGCCCAGCACGACAGGCAGTTGCCGGTCGGCACGCATCACCGGAATGGATTGCAACTCATCGACAACTTCGGGGGTGAAGCCGCTTAAAGTCAGCGAAAGCTTGACAGTACCAAAGTCCCGCACTGTGAGTTCATCAATGGCATATTGAAAATCGCCACTTTTGGGGGACCATTTTTGATGGGCATCCATATCCAGTGTGACCTGGGAAAACTTCTTAAGGCGCAGGGCATCAAGCAGCATGGGGTCGTTTGCTAGTTCGTCCGGGATATCGATGCTGACCCCGCCGACATGGCCGGTTTGGGCACGGGCAATGTCCTTGCCGCCGTCGATGACAGGGCCGATATCCGCCATCGCCCCGCCAAATTCATCGATGGTCAAATGAATGTCCTGAACCCCGGAAATGCCGACTTCCAAACCGGAAAAGACATAGGTCGAGAAATAGGGAACACTAAACGGAAAGCCCATTTCGCCCAATGTCCGGGTTTGCAGCATGGCCAGCTGTTCGGTCTCGTCTGCGGAGGGCGAGATATATTGCAGGGTTGATGCGATGCTTTCAAGATTGACGTCACGCAATGTCAGATTATCGAGGCCGAGCTTGGTGGTAATGCCCGCATCCGTGCCATGAACGGAAAAGCCGCGCGAGGAAATTTCGCCGACCATCTGATCGCCAAGATTTTCGATTGTGAAGTTATCCCAGCGAATTTCAGCATCCGGTATGGAATAAACCTGGTCTGACAGCGCCAGTTTGCCGATTTTGACCGTTTCAAAGGCCTTGAGCCAGCGGGCGAAATCAAATTTCTCACCAGGCATGGGGATTTGGTCGGGATCAATGGCCTGGTCAAAATCATCGACATCAATACGGCCAATTTCCACAGCCCCCCGATCTTCGGGCAGTTTGATTTTAAGGCCGGTGACACTGGCCTTTTTAAAGGATTGATTGTCCAAACCATCAATCAGGATGCCAGCAGCACTCAGGTCGGAATGATCGGGCAGGGACATGGCAAGGTCTGCCAGTGCCATATGATGGCAGGATTCAGCCGCATTCCAGTTAAACTCTGCCGTATCCGCCTGTTGAAGCAGCGTCATCGGCCCGGCGCAATCGGCAAAAATGCTTTGTGCGACACTGGCTTTGCCAAATTCGGACCCGGCATCATAGCTCCAGGCACCGGTGGTAATGCCGCCAATATGGTCAAAGGCGATATCTTCAATATGGATATCGGCGATATTGCTGCTTTGCCCCAGGAAGGTGTGTTTCAGGCCGGGGCTTTTGATATCACCTGCGGCAAAGGTTTCGGGAAGCCAGCTTGAGGTATCGGCGGAAACATCGGCAAGGTCGGCTTTGTCAACGCTGATAAGGCGACCGTTGCTTTCGACCTTGGCATTGGCAATTTGCATTTTCCCTGCCAGCGGCCCGTCGCCGGGGTTAAAGCCATAAACGGCCAGCCAGTCGATGCCGGAAATATTAACACTGCCGGCCTGATAAACGGTGCCATCCATGCTGATGATTTTAACGTCATCGGCCGACATGGTGCCTTTGAACAGCGACATGTGGAAATTGGAAAACTCGCCGCGAATTTGGGAATGCGGATCGGTCAGGGCGCTTCGGAGGTTTTTTTCGGTGTAAATGGGGGCCATATAATTCAGCCCGACACCAATGGCAGCGACGATCACGACACTGCCAATAATGAATTTTGCGGTTTTTGCCATCAGTTCACGCGGTCCTAGCCATTTTGTAAAATGTTTTGGCCACTATATCACGTCATACGTTCATTGCATGAGCCGATTGCGATTTTATGCGTGTCTTTTTTGTGGCAGGTGATTGAAATAAAATAAAAAGGCCGGGATTTCAAAAATCCCGGCCTTCGGTCTTTAACAGGATGTCAGGGGATCAAACCAGCTTGTTAAGCTCGTTGATAACGGCTTCACCCATAACGCTGGTCGAAACCTTTGCCATGCCCGGCTGCATGATGTCAGCGGTGCGCAGACCACCCTTCAGAACGTTCTGAACGGCGTTTTCGATCATGGTGGCATCTTCGCCCATGTCGAAGGAATAACGCAGCATCATGGCAAAGGACAGCAGGGTCGCCAGTGGGTTTGCCAGGTCCTGACCGGCAATGTCCGGGGCGGAACCATGTACCGGCTCGTACAATGCCTTGCGTGCGCCGGTTTCGTCTGCAGCACCCAGGGATGCAGAGGGCAACATACCCAGCGAACCGGTCAGCATGGCAGCACAATCTGACAGAATGTCGCCAAACATGTTGGTGGTGACCATCACGTCAAACTGTTTCGGGTTACGAACCAACTGCATGGAGGCGTTATCGACATACATGTGGCTGACATCGACTTCCGGGAAGTCTTTGGCAACACGTTCAACAACTTCGCGCCACAGAACGGTGGATTCCAGAACGTTGGCTTTATCGACCGAGCACAGGCGCTTGTTGCGCTTCATGGCCATATCAAAGGCAACACGGGCGATGCGTTCGATTTCCGGTTCGGAATAAACCAGGGTGTTAAAGCCAAAACGAACACCGTCGCGTTCTTCAACGCCACGCGGCTGGCCGAAATAGATGCCGCCGGTCAGTTCACGCAGGATCATGATATCCAGGCCCTTGACCACATCTTCCTTCAGGGTCGATGCGCCAACAAGGGCGTCAAATACCAGGGCCGGGCGCAAATTGGCAAACAGGCCCATTTCCTTGCGGATTTTAAGCAGGCCGCGTTCCGGCTTGATGTCAAAGGGAAGGTTATCCCATTTCGGACCACCAACAGCGCCCAGAAGGACCGCATCCGCCGCAATCGCATCGGCCAGGGTTTCGTCGGTCAGCGGGTTGTTGTGGGCATCGATAGAAGCCCCACCAATAAGACCTTCGGTAACGTCGAAATTGATGTCACGCTTTTTTGCCATCCAGTCCATAACGCGCTGGACCTGGCGCATGACTTCGGGGCCAATGCCGTCGCCCGGTAACATCAGGACTTTTTTGGTAATCGTCATTTTCTAACCTTCGCAAAGATAGTGCGGCGCGTAAGCGCGCCAGATATGCGGGAAATTAAAAGGGGCGGCGCAATGTAACGCCGCCCCGGATTTTTACAGCGACAGCCAGGGCTGGGACGCCGCACGCTGCGCTTCAAAGCTGGCAATGTCGTCGGCCTGCTGCAGGGTCAGGCCAATGTCATCCAGGCCATTAAGCAGGCAATGCTTGCGGAACGGTTCGACATCAAATTTGATGCAACCGCCATCCGGGCCGCTGATTTCCTGTTTTTCCAGGTCAATCGTGACGGTGGCATTGGCACCACGTTCGGCGTCCGCCATCAGCTTATCAACATCTTCCTGCGGCAATTTGATCGGCAGAATGCCGTTCTTAAAGCAGTTATTATAGAAAATGTCGGCAAAGCTGGGGGCGATGATGCAGCGAATGCCAAAATCCAGCAGGGACCAGGGCGCATGTTCGCGCGACGACCCACAGCCAAAATTGGCCCCGGTCACGAGGATTTTGGCATTGCGATAGGCCGACTGGTTGAGAACGAAATCGGGGATTTCGTTTCCGTTATCGTCATAACGCATTTCATCAAACAGGTTTTTACCCAGACCCGAACGTTTAATGGTCTTGAGGAACTGTTTGGGGATGATCATGTCGGTATCGACATTGAGCATCGGCAACGGTGCGGCCACACCGGTCAAAGTGTTGAACTTTTCCATTGTCTTATCCCTTGTTTTCGGCATCCCACACCAGACCGAGCGCTTCGATCAGGTCTTCGGTGGCATCGATGTCATTGGCAACGAAATCGGGCAGGTTGATCCCGGTGAGCTGGGGCAAGAGGGTTTCAAGAACCATTGCCCGCCCAAAACGCGAGATGCCTTCGTCCCGAATGATAAAGCCTTGTGCAGACATTTATGGGGCCTTACACAATTTCAAGTTTGCGAACATCGGCCAAATGGCCGGTGACAGCGGCGGCAACAGCCATCGCCGGGCTCATCAAATGTGTGCGGCCCCCGCGGCCCTGACGGCCTTCAAAGTTACGGTTCGAGGTCGAAGCACACCGTTCGCCCGGTTCCAGGCGGTCCGGGTTCATCGCCAGGCACATCGAGCAGCCCGGTTCACGCCATTCAAAACCGGCATCGATAAAGATCTGGTCCAGTCCTTCGGCTTCGGCCTGTTCCTTAACCAGGCCAGAGCCCGGAACAACCATCGCATTGACATGGTCGGCAACCTTGCGACCCTTGGCAATCACGGCCGCTGCGCGCAAATCTTCGATACGGCCATTGGTGCATGAACCGATAAAGACGCGGTCAACCTTGACCTCTTCAAGCGGGGTGCCTGCCACCAGACCCATATATTCGAGCGACCGGGTGATGGCCTTTTTCTTGCCGGCATCGGTCACATCGTCGGGGCCGGGAACAACGGCATTGATCGGCGCAACGTCTTCCGGGCTGGTGCCCCAGGTAACCTGCGGGATGATGTCATTGGCATCAAGCTCGACAACCTTGTCGTACACCGCACCTTCGTCGGACGGCAGGGTCTTCCAGTATTCAACAGCCTGTTCAAATGCCGCACCCTTCGGTGCCATCGGACGGCCCTTGATATATTCAAAGGTTTTTTCGTCCGGTGCGATCAGGCCGGCGCGTGCACCGCCTTCAATCGACATGTTACAAACCGTCATACGGCCTTCCATCGACAGCGCACGAATGGCCGAACCGGCATATTCGATCACATAACCGGTGCCGCCTGCGGTACCGATACGGCCGATGATGGCAAGGGTGATGTCCTTTGCGGTGACGCCAGGATGCAGATCCCCTTCAACCTTGACCAGCATGTTTTTGGCCGGTTTCTGAACCAGGGTCTGGGTTGCCAGAACATGTTCAACTTCGGAGGTGCCAATGCCAAATGCCAGCGCGCCAAAGGCACCGTGGGTTGAGGTATGCGAATCGCCACAAACCATCGTCACACCCGGCAGGGTGAAGCCTTCTTCGGGGCCAACGATGTGGACGATGCCCTGGCGCAGGTCATTCATCGGGAAATAATGGATGCCGGTATCGCGCGCGTTCTTGTCAAGGGTATCAACCTGAATGCGGCTGTCTTCTTCCTTGATGCCTTCCGAACGGTCGGTGGTCGGCACGTTATGGTCGGGAACAGCCAGTGTCAGTTCCGGGTGACGCACCTTGCGGCCGGCATCGCGCAGGCCTTCAAATGCCTGCGGGCTTGTGACCTCGTGAACGAGATGGCGGTCGATGTAAATAAGGCAGGTACCATCTTCCTGCTGATTGATTACATGGCTTGCCCAAATTTTGTCAAAAAGGGTTTTCGGGTTTCCCATTTCGACCTCCTCTCTTATCGAACCTGTATGCGGTAATGCAAAACGTGATGCACGGGCAGACGACGTGAATGATACCGGGGGCCTGCCATTCATCCTGTTCGGATGGCGGGAACAGGTTTGGCTTAAAGTGCCAGTTCCTCCGGCGCAGATTGATGCTGCGAAATATTATTATTCAGAAACGCGTGCCCGGAGCTGTTTTTGCCGCGGGACTGTTTTTATACACGGCACTTTTTAAAGCGCAAGCGTCGCTGCGGGTGTTTTTTTGATCGGCAGCATCTTTAAATTGAGTTGCGTTAAAATTGGCACCTATAAAGTGCTATAGACCCATATTTTCCGGGCTTTCAAAATTCATCAGGAATATCTGATATAGAAAAAAGTGATGATTGAGGCATAACAAATCCGCCATTGTTTGGATATTCGCCTTAAAACAGCGATTCGCTATAATGCAACCTTAAGGTGTAATCGATAAACGCAGATCGCGATGAATGAATGTGCAGCCAGCAGGGGCGCAATCAAAAACCGGGAAGGAGAGGCAGGCGGCGTGCCCCTAAAACAAAACGGGCCCGTCCGAAGAGGGGCCCGTTTGTATTTCGCAATCCGGAAAACCGGAAGCAAACTTATTTCTTACGTGCAGCAGCGGTGAGCTTGCCTTTGTGACCGTTGGTCTGCTCGGCGATACGAGCGGACTTACCGGTACGGCCACGCAGGTAGTACAATTTTGCGCGGCGAACGTCACCACGGCGAACGACTTCGATTTTGTCAATCGCCGGGGAGTAGTTCTGGAAGATACGCTCAACGCCTTCACCCGATGCGATTTTACGCACGGTGAAAGAAGAGTTCAGGCCGCGGTTTTTACGTGCGATGCAAACGCCTTCAAACTGCTGAATACGCTCACGCGTGCCTTCAACAACTTTCAGGTGAACGCGAACGGTGTCACCGGCATCAAATTCCGGTACGGCGCGCTTCTCGGAGATTTTATCAAGCTGATCTTTTTCGATCTGCTGGATGATTGCATTGGTCATGATTTAACCCTCTTTGCTGGGCCCGTGGCAACATACTGATCCCAAAGGTCAGGACGCCGTTCACGAGTGATTTCTTCTGCCTGGTCAAGCCGCCAGGCCTGTATCTTGGCATGATGCCCGGAAAGCAGAATTTCCGGCACGTCACGCCCGTTCCAATTGGCCGGGCGCGTGTAATGCGGATATTCCAGCAACCCGGTTTCGAAGCTTTCCTCATCAGCGGAGGCCGATGTGTTCAGCACTCCGTCGATCAGGCGTACGCACGATTCGATCAGGACCATGGCCGGCAATTCGCCGCCCATAAGGATGTAATCGCCAATGCTGATTTCCTCGACCTGGTGTTCATCCAATACGCGCTGGTCGATACCTTCGTAACGACCGCATAACAGCATCACACCCGGTCCCGCTGCCAGTTCACGGCAGCGTTTCTGGTTCAGCACTTTTCCCCGCGGGCTGAGATAAATCAGCGGTAATTCCGGTGCCGAAGCACGCAGTTCACGCAGGGCGGCATCGACGATATCCGGGCGCATGACCATACCGGCCCCACCCCCGAAAGGATTATCGTCAACCGTGCGGTGGCGGTCGGTCGCATGATCGCGAATGTCTTTGACATCTAGCGACCAGATCCCGTTTTCCAGCGCTTTGCCAGCCAGAGCCTGGCCAACAGCACCGGGAAACATTTCCGGGAACAGGGTTGCAACCTTGGCCTGCCACACGGGCATCCTTCAGGCCTCCTTTCCGCTGCCGGTCGCGGTTTCCGCGCCTGCCGCATCTGCGGTCACGGCTTCGGAGTCACGGTCGGCCTGGGTATTGTTGCGTGATTTGGACGCACGACGCGGGCGATTGCCCGGTCCGTCTTCTTCATGCAACAGCCCCTCGGGCGGATTAACCACCAGTTTGCGTTCCGACAAAATCACATCGGGCACAACAGCGCGGGTAAACGGCAACACAACGACTTTTCCCCGGCTTTCTTCCAGGGCGATTTCGATAACATCGCCCGCCCCAAAGTCAGCCACGCCGCGGACGGTGCCAAAAACAGATCCATCAACATGGATTGCTTTCAGACCGACCAGATCGGCAAGATAGAATTCGTCCTCGGCATCCGTGTCCGGCAAGGCCGTCCGTGGAATATGAAGCCGGGTTCCGCGCAGTCGCTCGGCACCGTCACGATCGTTGACACCGTCGATCTTTGCGATCAACTGGTCACGCACATGGCCAACGGGCGACAGTTTGAATTTCTGTTTCCCTTTGGCATCGAATAACGGGCCATAGCCAACCAGATTATCCGGATCGACAGTATAGCTTTTGACGCGCACGGCACCGCGAACCCCGTGCGGGGCCGTGATCATACCGATGCAGACAAAATCTACGTCGTTTTTGGATTTACGGTTCTCAGCCATGTCAGTTCACAATTACCTGGTATCTGATCAGATCGTACGATCAGCCAATTATTCGCTGGCAGCTTCGGCGGCAGCTTCAGCAGCGGCAGCTTCTTTTTCAGCCTTTTCACGAAGACGTTCCTGGGCTTTCGCCTTCGGAGCAGACTTCTTGGGCTGTTCGGTCGGTTTGAAGGCATCTGCCAGACCGGCTTTACCCAGGAAACGGGCAACGCGTTCGGTCGGCTGGGCGCCAACGCCGAGCCAATATTTAATGCGCTCTTCTTTGAAGGTAACGCGGTTTTCAGCTTCTTTCGGGAGCATCGGGTCATAGGTGCCGACTTTCTCGATGAAGCTGCCGTCGCGAGGCGCACGGGCGTCAGCAACTACGATACGGTAGTACGGACGTTTTTTTGCACCGCCACGGGAGAGACGAATCTTGACAGCCATTCGGATAAGTTCCTTTCAGCTTGGGTTTAGTAGTCTTTACATGACGGCCCTTTGCAGGGCCAATTTGATCGGGTTCGAAGAAACCTTTAAGGGAGGTTCGCACGAGACCGCTTGTGTTGGTTCTTCCGAACCGGGGGTCTGATTATTTCTTTTTACCAAACCCCGGAAAGCCCGGCGGCAATCCACCGCCGCCCAATCCCGGAAGTTTCGGCATGCCGCCGCCAACCCCGGGAAAACCTTTGGGAAGCTGCATATCGCCAGCCTCCCCACCTTCCAGCATGGACGGGTCCATCTGGGGCATTCCTTTGCCAAACATTCCCTTTTTGCCCATTTTGCCGACCTTTTTGATCATGGTCGCCATGGTCTGGTACTGTTTGAGAAGCTTGTTCACATCCTGAACACTCAGGCCACAACCCGAGGCAATACGCTTTTTGCGTGATGCCTTGATCAGCGCGGGATTTTCGCGCTCTTTCGGGGTCATCGACTGGATGATGGCTTCCTGGTGTTTCAGGAGTTTCGGGTCGATCTTGGTCTGGGCCATCTGCTTTTTCATCGCACCCATGCCCGGCAGCATGCCCATGATGCCCGACAGATCACCCATTTTCTGAAGCTGCTTAAGCTGGGCCAGAAGGTCGTTCAAATCGAACTGGCCCTTCTGCAGCTTCTTGGCCATCTTTTCGGCGTCTTCACGCTCGATGGTTTCAGCGGCACGTTCCACCAGGCTGACCACGTCGCCCATGCCCAGGATACGGCCAGCGATACGATCCGGATGGAAGGGTTCCATCTCGTCGATTTTTTCGCCAACACCCAGCATTTTAATCGGGCAGCCGGTAATCTGGCGCATCGACAGGGCCGCACCACCGCGCGCGTCACCGTCAATACGGGTCAGCACGATGCCGGTAATGCCGACCTTATCGGCAAATTCCTTGGCAACGTTCACCGAATCCTGACCGGTCATCGCATCGGTGACCAGCAGGGTTTCCGTCGGGTTGACCGCATCACGGACCTGGGCGACTTCGCTCATCAGTTCCATGTCGATATGCAGGCGACCCGCGGTATCCAGGATCACGGCATCAAAGCCTTCCTTGCGGCCCATATCCATCGCGCGCTTGGCAATCGCCACCGGCTTTTCGCCCATAATGATCGGCAGGACGTGCAGGTCATTGGCATCGGCAAGAATTTTAAGCTGCTGCTGGGCGGCCGGGCGATAAATATCGAGCGAGGCCAGCAGGACCTTTTTATTGCGTTTTTTGGTCAGGTGCAGGGCAATTTTGGCGGAGCTGGTGGTTTTACCCGAGCCCTGCAAACCCACCATCAGAATCGGTACTGGCGGGGTGGCGGCAAGATTGATGTCTTCGCCTTCGCCCAGCATGTTTTTAAGTTCATCATGGACGATCTTGACGACCATCTGACCGGGCGTTACCGAGCGCAGCACATCCTGGCCGACGGCGCGTTCGGTCGCGTTGGTGATGAATTCCTTAACCACAGGCAGGGCAACGTCAGCCTCAAGCAGGGCGACGCGAACTTCACGCATGGCTTCGCGGACGTCAGATTCCTTTAACGCACCGCGTTTCCGCAGTTTGTCGAGAACGCCGCCAAGCCGATCGCTAAGTCCTTCAAACATCCCATATCCCGTCTGTTTGCTGGTGTTTCCACCGAGTGCGCACAAAAAAATTTGGCCCAGTGCTCGAAAACTCGAGGACTGGGGGAGTCACCATTCGGGTGACCTTTGGTAAGGGGTGTTTAAGTCAGTGACGGGTAAGAGTCAAGCGCAAACCAAGGGAAATGGCGCGCTTCCGCTCTTTTTTGATCGAATCGAAGCCGGTTTTTCGCCACAGGATCGATTCTGCCCTGTGACCGTTTTTTGATCGGTCCGGGCGATGGGGGTTATCACGCTTCGTTGGCCGGCATGATCGCCATATTGTCAATCAGGCGGGCTTTACCCAACCGGGCGGCAATAAAAACCCGTGCCGGACGATCAATCACACCGTGCATCAGCTCCAGATTTTCTGCATCGCGGATTTCAAGATAGTCAATCGGATCAAATCCGGCCAATGCAATTTGCCGCCGTCCGGCTTCAAGCAAGGGTTCAATGGCGTGGCCCTGGCTGGCATGTTGCGCAATCGAGGACAGAACCTGGGACAGGGTTGTCGCGGTTTTGCGTTCATCGGGCGAAAGATAGCGATTGCGCGACGACATTGCCAAACCATCCGCCTCGCGATAGATCGGCCCGCCGATGATATCGACAGGAATGTTGAGGTCGGTGACAAACCGCTTGATGACCATCAATTGCTGGTAATCTTTTTCGCCAAACAGGGCGACGTCAGGCAGGGCCTGAAGCAGCAATTTGGTAACGACCTGCGCCATGCCATCAAAATGACCGGGGCGGGACGCACCACACAGCATGTCGGTCAGGTTATCGATATGCAGGCGGGTGGCAAAACCCGACGGATACATTTCCTCGACCGACGGGGCGAAGCACAGCTCCACCCCGGCCTTTTCCATGATCGCCTGATCATCGGGCAGGGTGCGGGGATAGGCGGCAAAGTCTTCGGTCGGGCCAAATTGGGTCGGATTGACAAAAACACTGACAATCACCCGGTCCGCATAGTTGCGCGCCAGTTTGGTCAGGCTGATATGGCCGTCATGCAGGGCACCCATTGTGGGCACAAGCGCAATTTTCAGGCCCTCGGCCCGCCATTGTGAAACTTTGGCGCGCAGATCGGCGACGGTGTGAACGGTCGTCAAGGTCATGTTCTGATAGGAGCCTGTTTTAGTTTACCGCGCGCAAATTGCCGGGATTTTTGACACCGTAACAATGTTCATCAGCCGGGAAACTGCGGTTCTTGACCTCGGCGGCATAGTCGCTTGCAGCCTTTTCGACAAGATCGCCAAGATTGGCATAACGTTTGACGAATTTGGGCGTGAAATCGGAAAACAGGCCGAGCATGTCCTCTGTTACCAGAACCTGTCCGTCACAGGCGGACGAGGCCCCGATGCCAATGGTCGGAATGTCGATTTCAGCACTAACATGGCGTGCGACAGCTTCGATTGTGCCTTCGATCACGACGGAAAACGCGCCGGCAGCCGCAACGGCCTTTGCGTCTTCAAGCACGCGGGTTGCTGTTGCGTCATCCCGTCCCTGGGATTTGAAGCCCCCCAGCGTATTCACCTGCTGGGGCATCAGGCCGATATGGGCCATCACGGGGACACCGCGTTGGGTCAGAAACTCAATCGTGTCGGCCAGTTCGGCGCCACCTTCAAGCTTGACCGCCGCGCAGCCGGTTTCGGCCATGATGTGCGCTGCGGTGCGAAATGCCTGTTCTTTGGATTCCTGATAGCTGCCAAAGGGCAGGTCAATGACGACACAGGCATGTTTGCTGCCGCGCATCACGGCCTTACCATGATTGACCATCATGTCAACCGTTACGGCAAGGGTTGTATCCATGCCATAGATGACCGTTCCGACAGAATCGCCCACCAGCAGCAAATCGCAATAGGCATCAAGGCGCTGCGCCATTGGTGTGGTGTAGGCTGTCAGACAGACGATAGGGTCGCCACCCTTGCGGGCGCGAAGGGCGGGAACAGTGATCCGGCCCTTTTTATTCGTGGTGGTACTCATGACATTCCTCCGCCGGTTTGACCGGGTTATGCAGCCCGGTCTGCGCCGAGCGGGCAGTCATGTTTACAACAGGATGACAGCAGGCGCGAAATATTTTTTCGCAGTTGCGTATGCACTTTGGTCGGGGGCGATTCCCGATTGACGGGCCTTTGGTAAAAAGGCCCGTAATCCTAACGGGTTAAAGGCCTTCCGCCAGATCCTCAAGCATGTCCATGCCAATGGCTTCGATATGCTTGTTATCTTTCAGCGAGATGGTGGCTTCTTTGCGAAGCTGGGTAAGGGTGCGCGAAACCGTCTCGATGGTCAGGCCAAGATAGTCGGCAATGTCCGACCGGCTCATGGGGACCTCGATGGCAGAGGTATCCTTGCCGCGATTTTCCTGGCGGCGGGCCAGCATCAGCAGGAAGGAGGCAACCTTTTCCTTGGCCGTTTTGCGGCCCAAAAGCAACATCTGGTCCTGGGCGGCGGCAAGTTCGTCAACAGCCATGCCCAGCATGCGTTTTTCCAGGCGCGGGAATTCGTCAAACAGACGTTCAAGCTTCTGGCGCGGGAAACGGCAGGCCGTGACCGGCTCAATCGCTTCTGCGGTGTAGCTGTAGCTCTGGTTGAGGGCCAGACCCAGAAAATCACCAGCAAAAAGGAAACCGGTGATTTGGCGACGCCCATCGCCCAGCAGCTTATAAAGCTTTACCGAGCCCGCGGTGACGTTGAACACATAGTCCGCATCTTCTGCTTCATGGAAGATGGTGCTGTGGCTGTCATACTGCACATGAGTCAGCAATTGACGCAAACGGGTATGTTCTTCGCCGTGTAGGGCAGAGCAGAACGTAAGGTCCCTGATATCGCAGGCCTCACAAAGCTGGGAACGAACCGCCATCTGTTTCTCCGAGACTGTACAATCTTGACGCGCACAAACTGGAATCACTTTAGACGATTATCATGTAAAGTTTCAAGACAATCATTTTTTGCTAATGCTTCGAATTTGCTTGTTTTTTCGTAGCAGCAATTTCGTCGTCATCAAAAAGGATCCGGTTTGCGGCTCCATCCATATCGTCGAATTGCCCGGACTTCAATGCCCATAAAAAGGCAGCAAGGCCCATTAGTCCCAAAAAAAGGGCAATCGGGATTAAAAGCAGCAGATTACTCATGGCTTTTTCTTCCAGTTAAGACGCAGGGCGTTGGCAATCACAACCAGCGAGGATGTTGACATCGCGATTGCAGCGATCAGCGGTGTGACCACTCCGGCAATGGCCAGGGGAATGGTGACAATGTTATAGGCAAATGACAATGTGAAGTTCTGGCGGACCAACCGATCCGACATTTTCGCGATATTCAGTACAGTCATGACTGCACCCAGCCGGTCGCCCTGAAAAACGATGTCGGCGGCATTCTGGCTGATTTCGGCGGCACTGGCGGGCGACATGGAGGCATGGGCCGCGGCAAGGGCCGGGGCATCATTAATGCCATCCCCCACCATCATGTCATGATGGCCCGCAAGGCTGCGTTGATGGACGATATCAACTTTTTGTGCCGGGGAAAGACCCGCCTGCCAGTCCGGAATATCAAGCTCGGTCGCAAGTTGGCGAACATTTTCCGCCCGGTCGCCCGATAACAGCCGGGTTGGCAAGCCCGCCTGATGCAGGCTGGCAATGGTGCTGGCGGCATCGGGGCGGGGCAGGTCGCGAAACCCGAAACGCACGGCCGATTTTCCCGGTTCTGCCAACCATATTTCCGGGCCTACCCCTTCTGTTGCCGGGGTAACGGCGTGGTTGATCCCGCAAAATTCGCGGCTGCCCAGGCGTATTTCGCCGGTGGGAACGTTCATCGACAGGCCCTGACCGGGATGTTCGTGAACACGCGGGGCAACCACGGCATTCCCGGCGGCACGGACCAGCGCCTTTGAGAGGGGATGGGAGCTGTTTGCTGCCATCGAGGCGGCCAATGTCAGGCTTTCGTCATCGGGCGAGGATACAAGTTCGGGGCGGCCGGTGGTCAGGGTGCCGGTTTTATCGAAAATGACGCCGTCAATTTTGGTCAGCCGTTCCAGGGCTGTGGCCGATTTGACCAAAATACCCGCCTTAAGCAGCCTTCCCGTTGCCAAAACCTGCACCACCGGCACCGCAAGTGCCAGCGCACACGGGCAGGTCACAATCAGAACGGCAATCGCGTTCATCAGGGCATCCTGCCAGTTGGCCCCGCCAATCAGCCACCAGCCGATAAAGGTAATGGCCGACAGGCTATGCACCACCGGGGCATAGGCGCGTGCCACCCGGTCGGCCAGCGCGACATATTTGGCGCGGCCCTGTTCGGCATTTTCCATCAGCCGGACAATTTCCGCCAGCAGGGTCGAATCGCCGGTGGCGGTAATGCGCACCCGGATAGGGGCGGATAAATTCATGGTTCCGGCAAAAACACGACTGCCGATTGTCACCTGGCTTGGCAGGCTTTCGCCGCTGATCACACTGGTATCAATGTCGGATTGACCATCGATAATATCGCCATCAATGCCAACGCGTTCGCCCGCTGCCACCAGCACGACCATGCCGGGCGTGGTTTTTTCCGGGGCCAGCAATTTGCGCGTCCCGTCCTCGGCAATGACCGTGACGGACCGTGCGCGCAATGTCAGCATATGTTCGGCGGCGGTACGGGCCTGGCTGCGTGCGCGACCATCCAGGTAACGGCCGATCAGCAGAAAGAACAGCAGGGTGATGGCCGAATCAAAATAGGCATGTTCGGCCCCGCGCATGGTTTCAAACAGGCTCATGCCCAGTGCCAGCATAACGGCCAGGGTAATTGGCACGTCCATATTAACGCGCTTGTGCTGCAAGGCGCCAAAGGCAGATCTGAAAAACGGACGCCCGGCATAAATGACGGCAGGAAATGCAATCAGGGCGGAAAGCCAGTGAAACAGATCGCGGGTGAATTCCCCCATGCCCTGCACATAGCCCGCCCAGATCGAGACAGACAGCAACATCACATTGCCCGCCGCAAAGCCCGCGACGGCCAGGCAGCGCAAAAGTTCGCGGTTGCGCTGGTCGGTGGCGCGTTCCAGGGTGGCCGGGTCATAGGGGATGAGCCGGTAGCCCATTTGGAAAACCGGGCTGATCAGATCTGTTACGTCCGCGGCATTGCCCTGCCATTCCAGATGCAGGCGACGGGTTGTCATATTGACGCGCGCACGGGTTACGGCGGGCTGTTTTTGTAAAATACTTTCAATCAGCCAGACACAGGCGGCACAATGCAGGCCGTCTATCATCATATCCAAACGACAAGAACCGCTCTCGTCTGTGCTGACAAGATCGGTAAAGTCAAACGCGCCAAGCCCTTCTTCCTCGGGTTTTAACGCACGAATATTGGGATCGACACTGCGCCGCGCATAATAGGACTGAAGGCCCAGATCATTGATCAGGGCATAGGCACCTTCGCAGCCGTGGCAGCAAAAGTCTGGTCCTGCCGGTGAGCCGGTTGTGACCGGCTCACCACAGTGGCGGCAGGCATTTAAGGCGTTCATTCTGTAATCAGTACATCCTCGACGACCTGATAATCATGTTCCTGGGCATGGGCCACGATCCGCAGTTTCCAGTTCCCATAAACTGGTACTCCGGCGCGTGTCCGGTATTCGCCGGGGCTGATTTCGGTCAGCATGATTTTTTCATCAACATCATCGCGGTCATTGCGCATCAGCATCGCTTCCATCTTGGCGCCCGAAATCGGCATCATGGATTTGTCGCGAAACAGAACGGAAATGGTGGCTTCGTTGTTGATCACGCCCGCCACACTTACCTTGGTGCGCCAGCCCAGTTCAGACTGGGCTTTGGCATCGGCCATGGCTTCGTTGTAATTGTTGCCATCTTCAAAGGCATGATCGCTGACCAGACCGACCCAACTGGTTTGGGAAAAGACAATCAGGCAGATATTGGCAATCAGCATCACGGCGAAACCGCCAACGAAATACCAGGGAATCAGGCGGTCCGATTTGCGCGGACCAGTCGGATTCGGGATTGGGTCATGTGTGGTTGTGGTGGTCATTTCGAGGGCCCTTTTGGGGCCGGTCCGTTATTTTTTCGGACCGGCAAAGATCGTGTCGTGGGTTTCGGAAACGCCCGAAGCGGTGTTGGTAACAACGAAGTCAATCGGTGTGGCGTCACTTTGCAGGCTAGACGGATTAGCGGCAACAAAAACCCGATAACTTCCAACCTGATCCGGTGCAACTTCAAGCGAGAATTTGCCATTGGCCATCGGTTTTTGGCCGATGATCTGGAAGTTGGTGGCATTCACACCCGACAGGTCGAGAATATAGGTCTGTTCGCTTTGCTGCTTGTTCAGAATCTTGAGGGTATAGCCATTGCGGACATCCCCCGAGGAGAGCGGCACAAACAGCGGGTTGCGGTCACGCAGGACATTGACTTCCATGGTGCTGCGGTTCATCAGACCGAACATCATGACAGACCCAACCAGCGCCAGAATGATGGTGTAGAAAATGGTGCGCGGGCGAATGATGCGCACTTTGGTTGCCTGCCCATGTGCCCGCAATTGCGAGTTCTGGACAGAGTCAAAGCGGATCAGATCCTGCGGGAATTCGACCTTTTCCATCATTTCGTTACAGGCATCGATACACAGACCACAGCCGATACATTCAAGTTGCAGGCCATTGCGGATATCAATGCCGGTCGGGCAGACATTGACGCAGGCATGACAGTCAATGCAGTGGCCGACTTCGGGCACTTCACCACGGACCAGATTTTTCCGTTTGATCGGACCGCGGGGTTCGCCGCGCCACCCTTCATAGGTGACGATCATGGATTCATCATCAAGCATGGCCGATTGGAAGCGCGGCCACGGGCACATATAGGTGCAAACCTGTTCACGGGCCCAGCCAGCCAGCAGATAGGTCGAAAAGGTCAGGAAGGCGACCGTGGTATAGACGGCCATACTGGCCTGGCCTGTGAAAATATTGACAATGGCGGTGGGCGCATCGTTGAAATACAGCACAAAGGCCCCGCCGGTCAGAAGCGAGATCAGCAGCCAGGCCGCGTGCGTGGCGCCGATTTTCCAAACCTTTGTCAGGCTCCAGGGGGCTTTGTCCAGGCGCATGCGGGCGTTGCGGTCACCCTGGATGTAACGTTCCACCAGCATGAACAGATCGGTCCAGACGGTTTGCGGGCAGGCATAGCCGCACCAGATACGTCCGAACAGCGAGGTTGCCAGAAACAGGCCAACCGCCGCCATGATCAGAATGCCGGTAATGTAATAGACTTCCTGGGGCCAGATTTCGATAAAGAAGAAATAGGCCCGGCCTAGATCCATATCGATCAGCACGGCCTGATGTGGCGCAGAGGGTCCACGGTCCCAGCGCAGCCAGGGCACGACCCAGTAAATCGCCAGCAGCGTGATCAGGGCATACCATTTCAGGTTCCGGAAATGGCCGGAAACGCGTTTCGGATAGACCTTTTCCCGGTCCTTATAAAGCGGGATGTCGTCCTCAATCGGCGCATCGTCGTTTTGCGGCATCATCTTTTTTGGATCCGATGATTGTGTGCGGGACAAGTGCATGATCTTAACCTGACCATTTCTTCGTGCATGCAGCCTTGCTGCTCTCTCGTGCTGATTGCATGGCAACCAGCCAGCAGGTTCTGCGGGGTTCTGTCAGGGTGGCACGCGCGCCCGGGCAGACTTTGGATAATTCAAATACCGCAGGCAAAATATTGGAAACTGGCGTTGCTGTTCCATGACACAAATCAATTTTCGGCCATCATAGCTTGCACGCCCCGCTGCACACGCCCGCATGAAACGAGGAAAAATCACGCGTCAGAAACAGCCTTTTTGCGCAAGGGGAACGGGCAAGTGCTTGATGTGCCTCAATTTTATATTCAAAAACCGTGATGAAAGCCGGGGATTGAAAACCGGGAAGGGTGTCTTGCGAGTGCGGAAGGCTTTGGAATTTTATAATTTTTTTGCCAATATTGTCGCTGAAAGGCGCAAAAAACGGGGGATTTTTGGGGCTCGAAACGGGCGATTTTGCCGGACAATATGCATACAAACCGACGCCAAAAAGCAGGGCATTTGCAATCAGCCGTTAAATGAGCCGCCAGCGATTCAGAGTCGCATCAGGAGGGTATAGGAAACGCGTCGTAGGATTGGCGCAGGATATATTCGTAACGATAATATTGATGATAATGATTATTATTTACATTGCGACAATCAGGCAAAGTTGTTACCAACGCCATCCATCCTGTTTTTAACCGTTGGTTTCGCAAGTCCAGGCATGCCTGCACATAATCCGTTGCATCATCTGTTTTCCAAGCGCCGCAAGGCGTTGCTGGCACTGGCTTATCAGCGGTGCGGTTCGCATAGCGATGCCGAAGATTTCGTGCAGGAATGTTTCGCCCGTGCCATGCAACTTGACTGGCGGGAGGTGGAAAAACCCGACGCGCTGTTAGCCACCATTTTAATCAACCTGATCCGCGATCACGCCAGACGCCAGTTTACCCGGCAATGGGCCGATGACGGCAATGGGTTAGAGGCCAATCTGGCAAAAATGTCAGATCAGTCCCCATCCCCTGAACAGCGATTGGAGTACCGGCAAACGCTGGGCCGGGTGATGGCGGCAATGGCTGAACTTCCAGATAAACGCGCGCGCATCTTCCAGATGAGCCGCTTTCAGGGCATGAGCTATGGGGCCATTTCACAGGCAACGGGCTTGACCAAAAAGGGAATTGAGAAACATATTCAGCGTGCCCTGAGTGACCTGCGCGAGATATTACGCAAGCACGATGTGGGAAAAAGGCGTTATTTTCCCGACAAGGACCGTTAGCATCATGCCTTCAAAGCTGAAAGCAATGGCGAGCTTTTCCCTATCGATGTGCAATTTGGATATCTTGTGATGGCCGGGCCCGATCAGAACAAAACCGAGCAGGAACAGGAACGCGAGCAGGCGGCGCGTGACTGGTGGCATTTGATGGCCGATGATGCCCGGGCTGCCGAAAATTTTGCCGCCTTTGCCCATTGGTGCGATGTCGAACCGGGCAACCGTGAAGCATTTGATCGCGTCAGCCTTGCTTATCAACAAAGCCGTATTGCGCCCCCTTTGCCAAGCAAACAATTCCGGCAACCGCGTCACAAACCGGTCCGGCGGGTAAATCCGTTACGCCGGTTGGGCATGACCCTTGTCGGTGCGGGTTTTGCATTGGTGGTCGCCCTGCTGGCCGTTGCGCTCATCCCGCGCGATGCCGCCTGGCAGGAACTGGAGCTGGCGGATGGATCGGTTGCCTCGGTCGCGCCGGGAAGTGAGTATGATGTTGCTTTTAATGATCAATTTCGCAATATCCGGCTTGCGCGTGGTAGTCTCGTCATTTCGGCAGCCAAGGACCGGCAAAGACCGATGCAGGTGATAACCGACCAGGCAACGGTACGGGTAGTGGGCACAAAATTTGCTGTTTCCATCATCGGGGATGATGTTGAAACATCGGTTTTGGAAGGCATTGTTGACGTGCACGATACTACCGGCGGCAACCATAATTTTAAACTGAAACCCGGCGACCGCCTGTGGCTTGGTGCCGGGCATGAAGCCTTGCAAACAAAGGTGCCACTGGAAAATGCGCTGGAAATTCGCAAGGGCTGGCAAAGCTTTCGCAATGCCCCGCTTGTCGATGTTCTGGATGGTATTTCACGCCATAGCGGCCATCGTTTTGTGCTGTCGCCCCTGTATCAGGGGAAAAAAAGGATTACCGGGCGTTTTAACCTGAAACGTGCGGATCAAACCACGGCTGTACTGGCCAAATTGGCCCCCATCACCCTTCAGCCGGTGAGCGGGAGCTTGACGCTGGTTTATTAACAACCACTTCATCTCATCTTGTTGAAATTTTCCGCCTGTCTGCGGTTCTGGCCGCCTTGGGCAAATAGAGGCACGGCAATTGACGATATGCCGCTCTCGCGACTTCATGCCTCGCCCGGCAACAGGGATGGCATGGATCGGGCAGGGGATTGTTGCCCTCGCAAAACCCACGAATTCCGTCCGGTTTTGGCCGTTTTTCAGTCACACCCTTCCTCCAAAAAAAACTAATTGCGAATAATTTTCATTTTCTTTGTCGGGCAGTCAGCTATTTCTGCGTCCTTACTATCAAGCCGGATTTATTTCCCTGTCGTCAGATAGTTTAGGACACCAGAATATGACTTCCCCCTTGCCATCGGGTTCTTCGTTCAAATGGGTATTGTTATTGGGGACGGCCCTGATCCCTGCGATCCCTGTTGTCGCCGTTGCCCAGCAGAAACCAGCCCAGGCAACCGATAGCGCCCTGCAATTCAACATCCCCCGGACGGATCTTGTTTCGGCGATTGATTTGTTATCTCAACAGGTTGAACGTACCGTTGCGCTGGGTGACGGGGTGAATGGCAACCAGCAGGTTGGGCCGCTTGTTGGTCGTTATAACCTGGATCAGGCCCTGTCGCGCCTGTTGGGACAAAGCGGCATGCGCTATCAGTTGGGGAATGGCAGCATCATTGTCTTGCCCGCCAAGCCAGCGGCCAAGTTGTTGTCAAGCCAGACGGGGGATGTGCAAAAACTCGACCCCGTTATTGTGGTTGCCGACCATATCAACCGGTTTAATGCCGGCGTGTCGTCGGTTGACAGCGAACTGATTGAACGCACCCAGGCCACCACCGTTCCCGAATTGCTTGATGATCTGCCCGCGGTTGATATGAACGGGACAGCCCGGCCACAGGGGCAGTCGATTAATATCTGGGGTTTTGGCGATCAGGAGGATGTTAAAATCCTGCTTGATGGGGCGCAGAAGGATTTCGAGAAATACCGCCAGGGCACCGTGTTTATCGAACCGGAACTGGTCAAACGTATTGATGTGCATAAAGGTGCCTTTTCGCCGCGATCCTATGGGGCGTTCGGCGGAACCGTTGAACTGACGACAAAATCAGCCGCCGACATGCTGCGCGATGGTCAGAATTTTGGCGCCTTTACCAAATTTGGTTATGCCACCAATGGCAATGAAAATACCGAAACAACCGCTGTTTATGGCCGGGATCAGGATGCGGGCATTCAGCTTCTGGTGTCGGGAACGCGGCGCAGTAATAACAAATTCCGCACCAGTGACGGCCAACGGCTTAATCTGTCATCCGGCACGTTATATAGCGGGCATTTCAAAGGCAGTATTGCTCGCAATGATCATTTTATCGAAATTGCCGGTGCCATGTCCGAAAGTGACCGTCTTGCCCCCTTTGCTGCAAAACGGGGACAAATCTTTCCCAGTGACTATCAGATCGGGCGTTATGGGTTTGATCTGGCGCTGGCGCGATCAACAGTGGACCGCGAAACCAGCGACCGGTCGCTTTCGGGGGAATATAACTATAATCCTGACAGTGACCTGATCAATACCACGGCCAAGGTCAGTTGGTCCCGCACGGGGCAGCGCGATGCCCGCCTGATTCAGGATATGTTCGTCAGTCTGGGATTGGGGGGGAATATCAACTGGCTGACATATGATACCTACACCGCGGATCTTTACAATCAGTCTGATTACGACCTGTTTGGTCTTGCGAACAGCTTTACGTATGGGGTGCAGTACAAGTTCCAGGACCGTGACAGTTGGGCCTATGATCGCAGTTTGCGCAACAATGCCAAGGGTAATTTCGGTTATTTGCAACCCTATAATATTCCGTCGGGCGACCAGGCAACCTATTCGGGTTGGGGCGAATATAACATTGATTTTGGCAACGGGTTCGAACTGACACCGGGCTTGCGATATGATTACGTGGTGTCACGCGGTGTCGCCAATGTTGCCAGTAAATATAACAATCCTGCCGTTGGGCATGATTACGGCGAGGAACGCTATAGCGGTTTTTCGCCATCCGTGAACGCATTTTACCGGATCAGCCGGAATTACAGCCTGTTTGGTGACTGGGCTTATAAGCTACGCGCGCCGCTGGTCGACGAAATTTACTCTGTCGGCAGCACACGCGCGACATCCAATCAGCTAACGGTCGAACGGGTGAATTCAAAGCGCATCGGCTTTGCCACACGGTTTGAAAATGTGCTGCAGGAAAGTGACATTACCCATACCCGCGTCTCGCTGTTTCGTAATGATGTCGATGACAATATCCAGGTATTGTTTGGCAGCCCCAATGTCGCACTTTATGGCGATAATGCCCCGTCTTATGCCAATCTGACCGGGTATTACACCCAGGGGATCGAGGCGGAGTTTTATTATGACAGCCCCAATGTTTTTGGTGGGGTGTCTTTTTCGCTGATGGAAGGCGAGCATAATGGGTCGCTTCGCAACATTAATGGGGCGGACCAGCCGGTTTATGATGTTGCGCCGGTGAAACTGGTAACGACACTGGGCTACAAGGTTGAAGCCTATGACCTGTCGCTGGGCTGGAAAGGCAAGTTCGTCAAACGCAAAACTGATGTTCCCGACGATGACATTTTCCCCTATTCGCCCTATCCGGCCAGCGCGGGGTATGCCCTGCATGACCTGTTTGTCAGTTGGAGCCCCGATGACGGGGCCTTTGCCGGGGCCGAGGCGAACTTCACCGTTCAGAACCTGTTTGACAAAAACTATGTGCCCTATCTGGGTGTTTTCCCTGGCAAGGGGCGGAATTTCAAATTTTCGCTCAGTTACAAGCTGTAGGCTTGATGACAGGGCCAAAACACTGGTGACGCAGGCATAAAAAAAGACCGGGGCAATCAAATCCCCGGTCTTCTTTTTGTCTGGTATCTGCGATGGATGGGACCATCACAGAAGGGGCATTACTGACCACCGCCCAGCGAGTGAACATAAACCGTCAGCATTTTGATGGTTTCGTCGCTCAGTTTGCCTTGCCAAGCCGGCATGACACCACGCCGTGCATTGGTGACGGTCTGGATCAGGGTGGCCTGGTCGCCACCATAGAGCCAGATATTGTCCGTCAGGTTCGGTGCACCCATTTCAACGATGCCCTTGCCGTTGTCGCCATGACAGGCAGCACAGTTATCAGCAAAGATTTCTGTGCCCCGCTGTGCGGCGGCTTTGTCGGTCTCACGACCGCTAAAGGACAGAACATGCTGCACAACGTCACTGATTTCACTCTTTGACAGAATGCCATCCTTGCCAAATGCAGGCATGTCGTTAAAGCGGGTATCGTCATTGTCCGTTGAACGAATACCGACATGGATGGTTTCGGAGATATCGTCCAGCGTCCCACCCCATAGCCAGTCATCGTCCTGCAGGGACGGGAAGCCGACATTGCCGACCCCGCCCGAGCCATGACAGGGGGCGCAGTTTTCAGCGAAAATCGCCTTGCCGCCTGCCATCGAGAAGTTCAACAGTTCCGAATCATTGGCAATCTGGTCAACATCCAGGGCTGCCAGACGTTCCATATAAGGGGCCCGTTCAGCAGCAACATTTGCCATTGTTTCTTCAATCTTGGAGCGTTCGGTAACACCAAACACCCCTTTCAGGTAGCCGTGTGCGGTTGGAAAGGATGGATAAACCACCCAGTAACCGATCGACCAGATCACACAGACCCAAAACACATAGACCCACCAGGACGGGAGCGGCGTATTAAGCTCCTTGATGCCGTCCCATTGATGGCCGGTTGTTTCGCGGCCGGTAACTTTGTCTTTTTCGACATGCGTCGACATAGCTCGGTTCTCCCTCTTCCTAGTCCTTGAAAGGGATCTGGGCATGGTCTTCGAAGTTCTTTTTGCGCTTCTTGCTTGGCCACATAACGAAAGCAATAATCGCGGCAAAGAAAATCATCAGCCACAGACCCCACAAGGGCCGGAGAAAATCAGCGAGTGCGGAAAAGAATTCCATTATTCGCGTCCTTGTCTCAGCGCAGATTTTTGCTGGGATCATAGGTTGTGAAATCAACCATGCGTCCCAGGACCTGCAGATACGCAATCAGGGCATCCATCTCGGTCAGCTTTTCCGGGTTGCCGTCAAAGTCCCCCGTGGCGGCTTTCGGATAGCGGGCAAGGAAGTCGTCGTCATAGGCGGCGTCTTCGGTTGCCTGGAGATGAAGGTCCGCAACTGCGTCCTTGATCTGCTCATCGGTGTAGGGAACACCGACCATGCGCAATGTCTTGAGGTGCTCGGCAGCGTCGTCGAACTTCAGTTCCGTTTTAGCAAGGAACGGATAGCCCGGCATAATCGATTCCGGCACGACCGAACGCGGATCATCCAGGTGGGCAACATGCCAGGCATTGGAATATTTCCCGCCAACACGTGCCAGATCCGGACCGGTACGTTTCGACCCCCACTGGAACGGATGGTCATACATGGATTCAGCTGCAAGGCTGTAATGACCATAACGTTCAACTTCGTCGCGGAACGGACGGATCATCTGCGAATGGCAGTTATAGCAACCTTCGCGGATATAGATGTTCCGGCCAGCTTGTTCCAGCGGCGAATAGGGACGCACCCCGTTCACTTTCTCGATGGTTTGTTCCATTGTGAACAACGGA
Source organism: Thalassospira sp. (assembly GCA_050299455.1). GTDB lineage: Bacteria > Pseudomonadota > Alphaproteobacteria > Rhodospirillales > Thalassospiraceae > Thalassospira. Next base: position 60,882 of record JBNKVZ010000003.1, on the reverse strand, counting down.
ACAATTTCAACGATACCACCGATAATCACGGTCAGAAAAATACCGAGGATCAGGAAGAAAACGTTCTTCTCGAGGAAGTGGTGTTTTTTAAGAAGCATTTTCCATTCCTCCTTACTGGGCCGCTGCCGGAGCAGTAACACCGATTGGAGCTTCCCGACGGGTATCACCGCGGATCGTCTTGTAGACGTTCCAGACCATCAGCAGGGAACCCAGGACGAACAGGGCACCGCCGGTGGCGCGAATGATGTAGTAGGGGTGCATTGCTTCAACGGTTTCGATGAAGGAATACTGAAGGAAGCCGAGCTGGTCGTGAGCACGCCACATCAGACCCTGCATGATACCCGAGACCCACATCGAGGTGATGTAGAGCACGATACCAATGGTGCCGAGCCAGAAGTGATGGGCTACCAGACGCATGGAATAGAGGCGTTCACGATTCCACAGAACCGGGATCAGGAAGTAGATTGCACCGAACGATACGAAAGCAACCCAGCCCAAAGCACCCGAGTGAACGTGACCAATGGTCCAGTCGGTGTAGTGCGACAAACCGTTAACCGATTTGATCGACATGACCGGGCCTTCAAAGGTCGACATGCCATAAAAACCAACAGCTGCAACCATGAAACGCAGAACCGGGTCGGTACGCAGTTTATCCCAGGCACCCGACAGGGTCATGAGACCGTTGATCATACCACCCCAGGACGGCATCCACAGCATGATCGAGAAGGTCATGCCAAGGGTTTGTGCCCAGTCCGGCAGAGCGGTGTAATGCAGGTGGTGCGGACCAGCCCAGATATACAGGAAGATCAGCGCCCAGAAGTGAATGATCGACAGGCGATAGGAATAAACCGGACGCTCGGCCCGTTTCGGGATGAAGTAATACATCATACCGAGGAAGCCGGCTGTCAGGAAGAAGCCCACAGCATTGTGACCATACCACCACTGGGTCAGGGCATCCTGAACACCAGAGAACATGGAATAGGATTTCGTGCCAAACAGCGAAACCGGGATCGCCAGGTTGTTGCCCAGATGCAGCATCGCGATCGTCACGATGAAGGCCAGGTAGAACCAGTTGGCGACATAAATGTGCGGTTCCTGCCGTTTGAGCAGGGTTCCGACAAAAACTGCCAGATAGCAAACCCAGACAAGGGTCAGCCAAATGTCAACGAACCATTCCGGTTCGGCATATTCACGGCCCTGGGTGATACCGAGGACATAGCCAAGTGCGGCCATGACGATAAACAACTGATAGCCCCAGAACACGAAGGCAGGCAAAGCCTTGCCGCCGAACAGGCTGGTGCGGCAGGTGCGCTGGACGACGTAAAACGACGTACACAGCAGCGCATTGCCGCCAAATGCAAAAATGACTGCCGAGGTGTGAAGCGGACGCAGACGCCCGAAATTCAGATACTCGAAGTCAAAGTTCAATGCGGGAAACGCCAACTGCCAAGCGATAAAATCACCTGCCAGAAAGCCAACGACGCCCCAAAAGACAGTCGCCAGCGCGCCCCAGCGCACTACGTCCATATTGTAGTTAACGGCGGACGAAGCCGTCTGTGCCATGCTCCCCTGGCTCATTCTCGACTCCCGTTTGCGTGTGCGGGTGGATTGCCGCATGGGGCCGGCAATCCGAACAGCCCTGGCGGCATCCTGCAATGACCTTGTCATCCCCCGTGCCGCCGACGATTAAACATTCGGCTTTATGCAGCAAAAGTTGTGCCGCGTAAAACAAATACGCGTAAATACGCGTCGCCGACATCATTCATTTGTTTCATCCATGCCACACTGATTAATGTCAATTTGCGGCACCTGAAAAACGTAGAACGGGAATGCCGTAGACACTCTTCTCGCGTCAGAAGGTTTTTTTCGCAGGAATGCTTATGCCTTGTTATCGGTACGGTTGTTGTTGATGCACATCAACGCTGGGTCGTTTTCTTTGCGGCATGATCGGACGATAAATTCGGGGAAAAGACCATGTTGAATACCTATAACGCACAACCTCTAACCGCCGGAATTGCGGACATGATCTTTCCTCTGGTCCAGATGACCGAGGCAAATATCACGCTGCAGAAATGGCAGGAATTCGTTGCAGAATATGTTTGTACCGACGATCCCGTGCCCGAAAGCCAATGGCTGCGGGATAAGGGAATCGTGGTGATTCGCAACGACCGTGGCTATGTCCACGGGCTGTTTTCATACGAGATTCGCACCGATATCAGTATCGGAACGGTCTTGCATGTTGATAACGTGAAAGCCGTTGAAATTGTTGCCCGACAGCATGTGTTACACAGTATGCGCGGGGCAATGGACCGGCTGTTGCGTCTGCATGGGTGCGCGGCAACCTATGTGGCTGTCGATGAACCCAATATGCGTTTGAAATCGTTTTTTTCCGACGCAGGATTTGTGCCGCGCAAAATCCGCTATTGCGCCCCGGCACCAAAGCCGTGATGCTATCGGCTGTAAATAGCTTACTTTACAGCCGATAGCGAAACGGACATGAACGGAATTTCCTTTATTAAAATGCACGGCCTGGGCAACGATTTTGTCGTCTTTGACGGACGGCGGGATTCGGTTGTGCTCGATATGGACGATGCCACGGCCGCCCGGATTGCCGATCGCAAAACCGGTGTCGGTTGTGACCAGTTGATCGTGATTGAACCGCCCCGGGATGACGATGCCGATGCGTTTATGCGCATCCGCAATAATGATGGCAGCGAGGTTGGCGCCTGTGGCAATGCCAGCCGCTGCGTGGCCGATATTCTGATTGGCGAATTCAAACGTCGCGATGTGACGATCCAGACCGTTGCCGGCCTGCTTGAAGCGCGCGGTTTGGATGATGGCACCGTCACGGTCGATATGGGCCTGGCCCGCCTGGACTGGCGCGAAATTCCCCTGCTTAAGGCGGTGGATACCAACCACATTCCCTTTTCGCTGGGGCCCTTAAGCGATGCGGTCGGGGTCAATATGGGCAACCCCCATGCGGTCTTTTTTGTCGAAGATGCCGAAAGCATTGATCTGGAAAAATATGGGCCGGTGCTGGAAAATCACGACATGTTCCCCGAACGCGCCAATATCGAGGTTTGTCACCTGATTGGCGAGAATCGCCTGCGCATGCGGGTGTGGGAACGGGGTGTTGGCATTACCCGGGCCTGTGGGACCGGGGCCTGTGCCGCCGGGGTGGCCGCCGCACGGCGCGGGCTGACCGGGCGCACGGTGGATATTGTGCTTGATGGCGGTGTTCTGGGCATTGAATGGCTGCCCGATGACCATGTGCTGATGACCGGGCCGGTTGCCACCAGTTTTTCGGGCATTTTGCATCCGTCGCTTTTTGGGGTGCATTAAGCCCGCAATAAGTTCTCCCGCGCTTCGGGCTTGCGCTGGCCGGGTGGATCGGCCACAAAAGGCATCCGATTGTGCCGCTGTTCTGGCGGTTGTACCCGGCGGCAGGGCGCGATGATTTTCGCCCGGTCGGGGCTTGTTAAACGTAAAGGCAGGTTCTGATAATGGTTGATTTCAATACGCTTGACGGTGTTTCAGTCGCAGGCAAGCGCGTGTTGCTGCGTGCCGACCTTAACGTTCCGATGAAAGAGGGCGTTGTCAGCGATACGACTCGCATTGACCGCACCGTACCGGGCCTGATTGAACTGGCCGATGCCGGTGCGAAACTGGTGATCATTACCCATTTTGGCCGTCCCAAAGGCCAGCGCGTGCCGGAAATGTCGCTCAAACCCGTGGCGGATGCCCTGGCAAAACAGTTGGGCCGCCCGGTTGCCTTTGCCGATGATTGCATCGGCCAGGCCGCAGCCGATGTGGTGAATGGCCTGAAAGAGGGTGACATCGCCATTCTGGAAAATCTGCGCTATCACGCCGAAGAAGAGAAAAACGACCCTGCCTTTGTCGATGAATTGGCAAAACTGGGTGACATTTTTGTGAATGATGCCTTTTCCTGTGCGCACCGCGCCCATGCCTCGACCGAGGGGCTGGCTCACAAGCTGCCGGCCTATGCGGGCCGTTTGATGCAGATCGAACTGGAAGCCCTGGGCAAGGCCCTTGAAGCGCCGAAACATCCGGTCATGGCGATTGTGGGCGGGGCAAAGATTTCCACCAAGCTCGACCTTTTGGGCAACCTGGTGGAAAAGGTCGACCAACTGGTGATTGGCGGGGGGATGGCCAATACCTTCCTGGCGGCCAAGGGCGTTGATGTGGGCAAGTCCCTGTGTGAGCATGACCTGCTGGCAACTGCGCGCGAGATTTTCACCAAGGCCGAAGCAGCCAATTGTGAAATCGTGCTGCCGGTTGATGGCCTTGTTGCCAAGGAATTCAAGGAAAATGCCGACCATGTGGTGGCAGATATGACCGGTATTGATGCCGATGGCATGATCCTGGATGCCGGCCCGGCCACCATTGCTGATTTGAACAAACGCCTGGAAAGCTGTGAAACCCTGGTGTGGAACGGTCCGCTGGGTGCCTTTGAAATTGCCCCGTTTGATACCGCGACGGTTTCTGTGGCCCAGCATGCCGCCAAACTGACCAAGGAAGGCAAGCTTCTCTCGGTTGCGGGCGGCGGTGATACGGTTGCCGCCCTGCGCCATGCCGGTGTGGATGCGGATTTCTCCTATATCTCGACTGCGGGTGGGGCGTTCCTGGAATGGCTGGAAGGCAAGGTTCTTCCCGGTGTTGCCGCCCTGCGCAAGGCGTAATTGCCGGTTTTTAATGCCAACATAAGCGGCATATAACATTGCTTGAACATAAGGTCCCTGGGCTGTGCCACAGGGGCCTTTTTTATGGCCACTATTGGGCGGAATAGTGTTTGCAGGGCATCGGTTGTTCGGGCCGGTCGGTGTGGGTCTTTCGCGCTGTGATTGCAGGTTAACTGCCGGAAAGTATAGGGCCTTTTGGTGCCCTGCGCCGGGAATGATTCGGGTTTAGAGTGATTGTGAACTCGGCGCGCAAGCCATTGTGAATGGCGGGATTAGGCGGCTTATATAGCTGAAAAACGGGCAAATTTTTGCGATTTTCCAGCACTTTGGGGCCGTGTCATATTGTTGCCATGTTCTAGCCGAAAGTTGAGGATGTTAACCCTCCCTGGTTTTGTCTCAGCATGGACATTTGTCACAATGACTGGTCATGACAGCCGTTACCTTCACTGCCAGCTCGTTACACCCATTCCTCCCCCCTCGTAACGGGCAGGTTACTTAAATTTCAGCAAAAAGCTGGCGCGTGTCGTTCTCCCCACGATGCGTGAATAAATACATGTGTCCCAACCCGTTCTCACATCCCGTTTACGGAAAGAACAGATGATCAAACTGGAGCATCTGACGCGCTGCTATGGTGATTTCATAGCGGTGGATGACGTCAGTTTTGAAATAAAGCACGGCGAGATCGTCGGTTTGCTTGGCCATAATGGTGCGGGCAAAACCACGATCATGAAAATGATAACCGGCTATCTGGAGCCGACTTCGGGCAAGATTGCGATTGATGACCTTGAAGTTGGCCGTGATACCCGCGCCATCCAGAAACGCATTGGTTATTTGCCCGAAAACTGCCCGGTCTGGCCGGAAATGACGGTGATTGACTATCTGGATTACCAGGCCAGCCTGCATGGGGTTCCGGCCGATAAACGCCCTGCTGCGGTGGCAAGTGCCATTCGTCGCACGGTGCTGGAGGCCAAGGCCACCGACCCGATCCAGACATTATCCCGTGGCTACCGCCAGCGCGTTGGGGTTGCCCAGGCCATTTTGCATAGTCCCGATATTATTATTCTGGATGAACCGACCAATGGTTTGGACCCAACGCAGATTCGCCATATGCGCGAACTGATTGCCGATTTGGCCAAAACCGCCACCGTGATTGTCTCCACCCATATTTTGCAGGAAGTTCAGGCCGTTTGTGAACGCGCGCTGATTATGCGGGCGGGCAAACTGGTGGTGGATGCCCGCATTGATGAATTGCAGCAATCGGGCGGGTTGCTTGTCACCGTGGATCGCAATGCTGATCAGGCCTTTTCGGGCATGCGCGAAGTGACGAGGATCGTCAGTCATTCCGAAGAAGGCGGACGCCATCATTACCGGCTGGATGCCAGTAATGATGCCGCCCCGGTGATTGCCCAGGCATTGAACCGGGAAGGTTTGCAGCTTTTTGCCCTGCAGCCGCAGCGCCGTGACCTTGAAACCATTTTCGCCGAGGTGAATGAGGAGGTGGTCAATGGCTGACATCCTGCGCATTTCCCGCAAGGAATTTAGGGGCTTTTTTGCAACCCCCGCCGCCTATCTGTTTATTGGCGCGTTTCTGGCCGTTAATCTGTTTGTGTTTTTCTGGGTTGAAACCTTTTTTGCCCGCAACATCGCCGATGTGCAGCCATTGTTCAAATGGATGCCGGTATTGCTGATTTTCCTGGTATCGGCCCTGACCATGCGGTCCTGGTCCGAAGAACGCCGGGCCGGCACCCTTGAAACGCTGCTTACCGCACCTGTCCGGCCGATATCGCTGGTGTTGGGCAAGTTCGTGGCGGCAATGCTGCTGGTGGGGCTTGCCCTGGTGCTGACCTTGCCGCTGCCCATTACGGTGTCCATTCTGGGGCCGCTGGATTGGGGGCCGGTGATTGGCGGGTATGTTGCCACCCTGTTTTTGGCTGCTGCCTATATCGCCATTGGCCTTTATATGAGCGGCCGGACCGATAATCCGATTGTTGCCCTGATCATGACCGCCCTGGTATGCGGCGTGTTTTACCTGATCGGGTCCGATACCCTGACATCGCTGTTTGGTGACAAGGTGGGGGGCCTGTTGGCCGCCCTTGGCACCGGCACACGGTTTGAATCGATCACGCGCGGCGTTCTCGATTTGCGCGACCTTTATTATTACCTGTCCATTGTCGGCGTGTTCCTGACGCTTAATTTGTTCAGCCTTGAAAAGCTGCGCTGGCATGGCAACCCGTCCAGCAAGAAGCATCGGATGTGGGGGGCTTTGGCCACCCTGTTTGTGCTTAATTTTGTCGCGGCCAATTTCTGGTTGGCGCCGATTACCGCTGCCCGTGCCGATATGACCCGCCAGCACATTTATTCGCTGTCCTCCTCGACCAAGCAGGAATTGCAGCATCTGGCCGAACCGCTGGTCATTCGGGCTTATTTCTCGCCGCGCACGCATCCGTTGCTCGCCCCGCTGGTCCCACGGATCAAGGATTTGTTGTCGGAATATCAGGTTGCATCCAAGGGCCATGTTCGGGTGCAGTTTATTGACCCCACAGCCGACCCGGAAAAAGAACAGGAAGCGGCCTCGAAATACGGTATTCGTCCGGTCCCGTTCCAGACCAACAGCCGGTATCAGTCCTCGGTGGTGAATTCATATTTCGATATTGTCGTGTCTTATGGCGATCAGTTTGAAACCCTGACCTATGGCGACCTGATCGAGGTGAAAACCCAGGGCGAGGGTGACATTAATGTGGGCCTGAAAAACCCGGAATATGAAATCAGCCGCACGATTCGCAAATTGGTGAATGAATATCAGGCGGGCGGGAACCCGTTTGAAAACATGACCCAGCCTGTGACCTTTGAAGGCTTTATTTCACCCGAAACCAAGCTGCCGGCCCAGTTACAGAAATTCCGTAAAACACTTGATGAGGTGTTGAAGGATTACAAAAAACAGGCCGGTGACAAATTCAAGGTCACCTTCCAGGACCCGGATGCGGGCGATGGTGCGCTGGCAACACGGTTGCAGGATGATTATGGTTTTGGCCCGCAGGTCGCCAGCCTGATGAACCCGCAGCCTTTCTGGTTTTACATGATGCTGAAAAGCGGCAAGGACGAAGTGCAGGTTCCGTTGCCCGATACGACCGACAAGGCCGCATTGAAACGGGCGATTGATTCGGCCCTGCATCGCATGGCACCGGGGTATCTTAAAACGATTGCCCTGATGAAACCGGCATCCCCGCCGCCAAGCCCCTATATGCGCCAGGCACCAGGGCCGCAATATAATGCCCTTTATAAAACCCTGTCGGAAAATGCCCGTGTGGTGGAAACCGACCTTAAAGACGGCCATGTGCCCGAAGCCGCCGACCTTTTGATGGTGATGGACCCGGTCAACCTGGATGACAAACAGCGTTTTGCCATCGACCAGTTCCTGATGCGCGGTGGCAGCGTGGTGATGGCGACATCGCCCTTTGATGTCAGCATTACCAACTCGCTTTCCGCCAAAAAGGTTGATTCCGGCCTTAAGGACTGGCTGGCCGGGTATGGCATTAGCATCGGTGATAAAATGGTGCTGGACCCGCAAAATGCGTCGCTGCCGGTTCCGGTTGAACGCAAAATTGGCGGTATCACCGTTCAGCAAATCAGCATGATGCCCTATCCGCATTTCCCAGATTTGCGGGGCGATCAGCTTAACCCCAATAGCCCGATTACCGCCGGGCTGGACCAGTTGACACTGGATTGGGCGTCGCCGATTACGGTGGATGGCGCCAAAAACAAGGGGCGCGTTGTCACACCGCTTTTGCATAGCTCGTCAAAAAGCTGGCTGTCGGCCAGCACCGATATCCTGCCGAACTATAAGGCCCACCCTGATAATGGCTTTGCCGTTTCGGGCAATCGCGGATCGCATGATCTGGCTGTTGCCATCGAGGGTAAATTTAAATCCTTCTATGCCGGTAAGGAATCGCCGCTTCTGGCGGACGAGGCCAAAAAGGCCGATCAGAAGGATGGTAAAAAGGCCGGTGCCAGCGCCAAAAAGGACGATGATAAAAACGTCCAGATTGGTGGTGTGATTGACCGTTCGCCGTCTTCGGCACGGTTGATTTTGGTGGGTTCCAACAGCTTTGCCGATGACATGTCCCTTAGCCTGGCGTCGCGCGGGATGGGAACGTCCTATACGGCACCGCTGGAATTCATGCAAAACGTCGTCGATTGGTCGCTTGAAGATCAGTCCCTGCTGGCGTTGCGGGGTCGGACCCAGTTTGCCCGGACCCTGCTGCCGACATCGGAAGGGACCGAACAGATGTGGGAATATCTGAATTACGGCTTTGCGTTGCTCGGTCTGTTGGCCGTGTGGGGCTGGCGTCGCCAGGTGGCGGCTTCCGAACGTAAACATTACCAGCGCATTCTTAAGGAGGTCTGAGAATATGAAACGGACCATACAGATATTGGTGGTGTTGTTCATCGTTCAGGTCGGGTTTGCCATCGGCATCAATTTCTATCAACCCCAAGCCGATGCCACTGCCGGGAATGACAAACTTGTCGCAACCTCGACAGCGGATGTGGACCATTTAACCATCGAGGATTCCGATGGTAGCAAGGTGGTTCTGGCGAAAAATGGCAAGGACTGGCAATTGCCCGACCTTGGCAATTTCCCCGCCGATGGCAACAAGGTTGACGGTTTGATCCGTAAACTTTCCGGCCTGAAGGAAGGCTTGCCAATTGCCACATCCAGTGGCTCGGTCAAACGCTTCAAGCTGGCAAAGGATGATTTTGAACGTCGCATTACCTTGAAAAATGGCAAGCATGTGATGGCAACCCTGTATTTGGGAACATCGCAGGGCACCCACCAAATCCATGCGCGGCGTGATGATCAAAACGAAGTCTATGCCGTGACGATGGGCAGCTACGATGCCCCGGCCAAGGCGGATGACTGGATTGATGCCACTGTTTTGCAAATATCGGCTAACGATATTACCAAGATGGATGTCAATGGCCTGTCACTGGTTGCCAAGGTGGCCCCGGCCGCCAAAGCCGATGACAAAAAAGTCGATGATAAAACGGCATCGTCTGAAAATGCGGACAAGGCCGATGCCGACAAGGCCAAGGCTGTTATGACCTGGGACCTTGCCAATGCCGCACAGGGCCAGAAATTGCAACCGGCTGCCGCCGCGACATTGGCGGCGATGGTGGCAAAAGTTCGCATCTCGTCGGTTTTGGGAACGGATGCCAAACCGGAATACGGTATGGATCATCCGGTGCTGAAAATGTCCCTGTCGCTTAAGGGCAAGGACCAGCCGGTCGAATATGTGATTGGCAAGTCCGATGGCAAGGATGGGGATTACACCCTGAAACTGTCCTCGCGGCCGGAATATTTCCGGATTGCGGGCTATACCGGCAAACAACTGGTCGAACATGCCGCGACAAAGGCGCTTTTGGTGTCCAAACCGGCAGCGACCAAACCGGCGAATGCACCTGCTGCCAATGCTGATACTTCGGGCAAGGCAACACACTGATCGGAAACAGACGGATAGATTTTACAAAGCAAAGGCCCGGCGATATCCGTCGGGCCTTTGTGCATTGATTTGAATTTTTGGGGGTTATTATGGCTATGTCTTGCTGGAGCCTGAATCCCGGCCATCCCGGACCTTGTCATCGCTTTCATCATCATGACTAGGCGGAGGGGGAAGGTCGGTTTTGGCCGTTGTCGCACCGGGTAAATCGGGCAGGCTGTTGTCGGCGGTTTCTTTGATGATTTCGTCGCGGTCGGCCAGAAACGCGCCATAGCCTGCATCCATCAAGGCGGCCAGTTCGATATAGACGCTAAACAGGCGCGATAAGGTATCGGTTTCTTCCTGGCCCAGAATGGCGAGCAATTCAGCACTGCGGACTTGGCCGGTTTCAAAATGCTCCCATGCCTTTTCCAAAAGGTACGTTCCCAGCTGGTTGAGCTGGTCGTAGTTTTTCTGGCCGATGGCATTGCGGATTTCACCAATGCTGATATCGGCCGCCAGCAGGATTTCGCCGGGAATGGTCACAAGGCGGTCCGGGCCTTTGATATCAATTGGCAGGTCGCGCAGAATGTGAATGACATAGCAAAAAATCGCCATGTCGCGGGCATGATAAAGCGGCGATGAGGTGAGATTAGAGATATAGCCAATTTCATCATCATAGCGCGCGGCAAGCAGATAAACGAATATCGATGCTGGTGCCGCGGTTGCGCCTTCGCAATAGGTGATGAAATCTTCCCATTCATCAAGTGGTTCTTCGGCGACATCCTTGCGCAGGGATTCGGCCAGTTTAACCCACGGATCGACCGATAGGTCGCTTTCCCCCAGGGTCAGGGTCAGCGCGTCATACACGGCAGCGGGCAAGGGGCCAACTTCGGGCCACGGATTATCGGCCATTACCTTGGCGGCTTCGATCTGGTCCTGCCAGCGATCGATAATATCGAGGGTATCATTGCGCAGGTGATCGCGCTCGGCATCGGATTTTTCCAGAAAACCGTCATCGACAATATCGTCAATCACCCGCATCGAGGCATAGGCGGCAAGGAAAAAGCGTTGTCGTGCGCCATTTAACCGCATTGCCGCCCGATAAAGGTTGGCGTTCTTGGCAGCAGCCAGGTCCTTGCAGGCAAGAAACGGATCTTGGGAAGAACCGTAAAAGGGGGATGGTGACGCTGTCATATAATTTCCAGAACTTGCCGTAATATATGTTCCAAAGCGGGCATATTGCCGGAACTTTGGCCGCTGCATGAAAAATGCTCTTTGGGCAAGATGAAGCCTTGATGCGCGGCTGGCAAGTGATCAGCCGCATTCCGGGCTAAATTTTGTCAAAACCGCTGCCATCGGGGCATTCAGGAAACGGCCCTAAAATTTCAGCCTGTAACCCGCAGTCAGCCCCAGCATGGCATCAAACCGGTCTGAAGGGTTGCTGCCAGAGGATGTCAGGTCGCTGGTCAGGCGGCCATGAATGCCAATCCATAAATCCTCGAATGGCATATAAGACAGGCTGGCGGCAAGGCCGGCACTGTCGGACCCCTGTTCGTTGCTAAAACCGATGCCTGACAGGGTATTGTCGTGGCGCAGCGTCGGCGTAACAAAGTAATCCGCATCCTCGCCGCTGCTCATGCCGATATGACTGCCAAGCGACCCATTAAGCTTAACCACCGGCCCCATTGCGAATCCCAGATTGCGATTTGGCGCATAACCAACACCAAATTGCGCCGAAATACCGTTGCTGCCGGTTTGTTCGCTGCTGGCTTCCAGCCACATCATGCTGCTTTGTGCGGGCTGCCCCGGTTTGGACTGTGAGCCCGGCAGGGACAGTATGGTGCCATGTTTGCGTGTGGCATCTGTTGCGAAATAGTTATCAAACCTGTTACGCCCCGGACCGGGCAAAATGCCCTGCACCAGATAGCTTGATATTTTGGCAGGCGCGGCAGAGGGTGCGGGCTGCGTGCTGCTAACAGCCATTTCTTGTTCAGAAACAACCTGTTGTGCCCAGACAACAGACGGCACAAGAAGGGCGAGCATCGCAATGCCACCTGCTATTCCTGTTCCGAGAAGCTGCCGCGTTTTCATCGCCGTTGAAATTCCGTTTTGCCAAGTTTATCCGGTCTGCATCGCGCCATTCGTGCGGCCAATGGCGCACACAGAACAGAACGTCTGCAGGTCTCAAAAGAAACACCCCAAAAGAAAAAAGTTTGCATCTTTGGGCCGGGCGGAGTCTGGCGACGGGATGCGAAGTTTCTATTTGTCTGTCGGGCAGCGGCAATATGATTAATTTTGTGTAAAACGCCAGCCCGAATATTGCATGGCAATCATTCTACGTCGATTGTAGCGGCTTTTTTGACCTTGTTCCAGTTTGCGCTGCAAAAAGGTTTTCGTTTGGCGTTTATCTTTTTAGGAAATGTTCAACCGCTTCAATTTGCGCCCTGGTATTCAGGTAGGGGGCGTGGCCGCAATTTTCCAGAGACAAAACCTGCATGTCAGGCTTGGCATCCTGCATTTTTTGCACAATCTCGTGCGGGATCAGGTCGGACTTTGCCCCGCTAAACAAGGTGATGGGGCAGGTAATGGCCTTGAATATATCCCAGGCATCATAACCATCAATCTGGTCGCGAAAAACTTCCATCACCCGCGAATCGTAATGCATGGCAAATTTGCCATTCGGCAACCGGCGGGCCGATGTCATGGCAAGTTCGCGCCATTCGGCATCGTTTGACAGGCCAAACGGGGCATAAATGCTGCGAAGGGCCGTATCAATTTCGGCGATGGTGGCAAATTCCGGCGTGCCGCCAACATAGGATTTGATGCGATCGACGGCATCCTGTGCCAGTTCGGGGCCAACATCATTTAACAACAGGCGTTCGATCCGTTCCGGGACCAGGCTGGTGACGGCCATGCCGATAATCCCGCCCATGGAGGTGCCGATCCAGCTACAGCGATCAATGTTGAAATGGTCCATCATTTCAATCATTTGCCGGGCGTAAAAGGCGGGCACATATTCTTCATCGGGGTTGTCGGCCCAGGCGGAATATCCCCGGCCAATAATGTCGGGACACAGAATGAAATAATCATCGGCCAATTGGCGGGCGAGGATGTCAAAGTCATGCGACAGGCGGGCCAGCCCATGTACCATGATGATGGCGGGTTTCCCGGCGTCGCCCCATTGGCGGATGCGGGTTTCATAACCACACAGTTTCACAAAATGATCGCTGACCACCCGGCCCGGAGTCGATGTGTCGGAATTTGGCGTTGGGATGTGGTTGGTCATCGGGGGCCTCCGGGTTGAAACAGGGTGAATCAGGTGGGCAAGTTGGGCCGGCGCTATGTTGCAACGGTGCTGGTTGGCGACGTCACAGCGTTGCACACATTATAAATGCCATGCCTTTATAGACATAACCCGGCCCGGCGCATGCGCAATGGCGGAAAGGATTAATCCTGCTCTGCGGCAAAGGCGTCAAACAGGCTCGGTAAGGCGTCCATCGTGGGGAATTCTGTAAACTGGTGTTGGGCCGGGGTGGACACCCAGGAAAGGCGATTGCGCGTCATTGTTTCAATGAATGGCGTTGTCCAGCGCGGATCTTCCAGCAAGGTTGGGCGAACATTGACAAAGTCATCAATGCCTTCGATGCGGGTGAACATCCATGTCATGCAATGGGGGCAGAAAAAATGATGCTGGTCCGGGCCATGCAGCCCGCCGATAACCGGTTTGCCCTGTGTCACGGCAAAGGCATTGCCGGGGACCATTGCGGTCAGGGAAAAGGCGCTGCTGCTCATCTTCTGGCAGCCATCGCAATGGCAGGCCGCGGTGAGAAGCGGGGCGGCGGTAATTTTGAATTGAACCTGCCCGCAACGGCATTGCCCCGTCAGGGTATGATCGTGTGTTGGCATGGGCGTTTTCCTGTTTGGCGTTTGCCTAATGCTTGTCACTCAGGCCAGGGGACGCAGGGGACGGCGACGTGTGCCGTCGTCTAATCAGGCCTTGCTTGCCACAATAAACAACCGATTGAACGGAAACAGCGTCAGGCCATCGGGGCGGGGCGGATATACCTGTAGAAGACGCGTTTTGTAATGGTCGCAAAATGCGTCACGTGCGGCATCATCGGGCAGGTTTGCCAGCACCGGGCGTAACGCGGTTGACGATACCCAGTTAAAAACCGGGTCTGCACCGCGCAGCACATGGCAATATTGGGTTTGCCATAAATCGACATGGCCGCAATGGGGAATCAAAACATCAAAATAATCGCCCGGCCGCATGATCTTGATCTGGTCCTGGGCCTTTGCCACTTCTTTTTCCCATTTCTCGCCGGCTTCATTGATCAGCTGGTGGCTGGGGGCCAGGAAGTTGTTGGGCACCTGAATGGCAATTAACCCGCCCGGGCGGACAAAGCTGCACAGACGCGGCAACAGGTTGGCATGGCCGGGAACCCATTGCAAAGCGGCATTGGAAAACAGCAGGTCAACCGGTTCATCGGGTTCCCATGTGGCGATGTCGCGCTGTTGCCAGATGATGCGATCATCCTGTTGCCGGGCTTTTTCCAGCATTTCCGATGAATGATCGATACCGGTGACAACCGGGCTGTGGCCATCGGTCCGATAGGCATCGGCCAGCAATGATGTAACAGAACCCGGCCCACAGCCCAGATCAACGATGTGGGCTGGCTTAAAACCCTGTGCCGGTTTGGGAAGGCGGGCCATCAGGTCCAGTGCCGGACGGCGGCGCTCATCGCCGAAAAGACCATATTTTACCGGGTCCCAATGCGTATTGGACAAAATAAGGTCCTTTCGTTCTGGCCGCCAGATTCTTGTGGGGCTGGCTTAGTGCGAGGATTTTTCGATTTCGTCGTAGTGGCTGTTGATCAACTGGAACATGAACAGGATGGCACCAAAAAACAGGGCCAGCCCGACGAAATAGGAATATCCATCATGTGCGGCAGACGCGTAAAACAAACCACCAAGACCAACAATAACGGTCAAAATACCGAAAATCAGGCGATCCAAACCCATTTTAGAACCCTTTCAAAACCAGGGGTGTTGACGACACTGGAATTTAATCAAATATACGTTTCATTCAAGCATAGAGATCGTCTTATGCCTGATCTGCCGATTGTTTGATTTGATCTGGAACAGTTTTGAAGATTTCTACCAACTGCTGATAAACCGGACGTTTAAAGGGAACGATCAAGTCCGGCAGGGACAAAAAGTCGTTCCAGCGCCAGCTGTCAAATTCGGGATGTTTGCCGTGAATGACGAAATCGCTGTCCTCGCCGAGATAGCGCATGGCGAACCATTTTTGTTTCTGGCCACGATATTTGCCGCCAAAGGCCTTGCCGATCAAATGGTCTGGCAAATCATAGGTCAGCCAGTCTGGTGTTTCGGCAATGATTTCGGCTTTATCGGTGCCAATTTCTTCCTTTAATTCGCGAAGGGCGGCTTGCTGGGGCGTCTCATCGCCGTCGATTCCCCCCTGGGGCAATTGCCAAGCCCCTTCAAATCCGATGCGATTGCCAATCCAGACATCGCCTTTGGCGTTAAACAGGGCAATGCCGACACAGGGACGATAGGGAAGATCAGGATTCTTGATCAAATCTTCGTTCGGTTGTCCGACATCCATGGGCGGATTGAGGCCGTCAATTTTACGTTTTTTGGATTTCTTCTTTTTGTCGGCCTTGGCTTTTTTGACAGGGTCTTTGGACATGACAGATCAGTTACCCTCGATGGTGTTTTCGCGTGCGTCGGTGTCGCTGGACGGTGCGTCGCCCTTGCGGGCATTTTCATCAGACATGTTCTTGCGTTGTGCCGCGTCGGCTTCCTCGGCAGATTGCGGCTTAATCTGTTTATCTGCAAGGGCGGTTACGGGGGCAAGTTTAACCCCCTGGCGTTCCAGGCGTTGTGCCCAGTTGCGCAACCGCGAGATTGTGACCGGATAGGACTGGGCAAGGCCAATGGCATAGCCATCGGTTTTTGCCTTGTTTACCAGGGCGGCAAGTTGTGCATCAATGGCACGGCGGCTGGGCACGGTATCGATATTGAAATCCACCATGGCATTGGGTTCGCCGGCATTGGCGGCCAATTGTGCGGCAAGGCTGACCATGCCGGTATTGCTGCCATCCACATACATCAGGCCGGTTTTGTTTAAAAAGTCTATCACCGGGCGAACGGCGCTGTCCATATTGGCAAATTTGGACCCAAGATGCCCCACCACCCCGGCATAGCCGGGAAACCGTGCCAGCAACCATTCCAGCCGGACCAGGTTTTCCCCTTCGGGAAGCGAGGTCATCAAGGCACGCGGGCCCGGATCGGACAACGGAAAGTCATCGGGTTCCATGGGCAATTGCAAAAACACCTCATGGCCCATCTGCCGGGCCCGTGCGACAATTTTTGGCAGGTTTTCGGCATAGGGCGACAGGGCCAGCGAAATATTGAGCGGCAGGTCCTCGATGGCTTTGGTGGTGCGTTCTTCATTCAGGCCAACGCCGGTGACCATCACCGCCACGTAAGGTTGGTCCGGCTCCAGCGTGAAGGGCCGGGCATAGACCTGTGCCGGGGTGCGGCCATCTTCGGCAATGCGGGGAATACGGCCAAAGCTGCCCTCTTCATCCATGCCGGGAATAGGGGCGGGGCGAAGCGGGTCCGGCTCGATTTTTTCATCAAAGCCCCCGTCGGCCGCCAGGGCGGCAAGCTCCTCGGGGGAGGGGCCGGTGGTGGTCGCACCGGGCTGGCCTGCACCCTGATTATCGGTGCCATTTTGCCCGTTCGCGACATCGGACGTGCCTTGCGATGGGGCGTTTCCTGTTTCATCGCCCGCATCACCATCGTTTTTATGGCGGGCTTCTTCTTCGGCGCGGTTGCGGGCTTCAATATCAAGGACGCCCTTGGCAATTTCATCTTGCAATTCGCGCTCGGTGCCCGGAATGGCCTGGGTGACACGCGGGGAGCCGGCATGAAAAAGCCGCCAGCCGGTATCCGGGTCCAGCACGGGTACGGCCGCAAGCGAGATGATGCCAAAGGGCAACAGATACAAAATGACCAACAGCGACTTGGACAGTTTCCACCGGCGCGTTGGCGGGCGCAGTGGCAAAAGGCGCAACTGTTCTTCATGGGGCAGTTCTGTAAACGGAATATCCTCCGCATCCGGTGCGGACAACATATCGTCGTCCGGTTCGGGTGCAGAGGATTCCGTTTTGCGGCCCCGCCGCAATAATTTGAACAGTTTACCGATCACTGCGGGTCAGTCTCTTCCTGTTCCCGTCACGATCTTTCAGCTTTTTGATCGGAAGCTGCCATAAAGCGAGATACCCCGGATCATATCGAGCGCACGGGCAAGCTGATAATCGTCTTCGGTTACTTTTTCGGCATCCTGACGGCGTTTTTCTGCCTGGGTTTCAGCATCACCGATGGCTGAATCCTCGTTATGCAGGGCACCATTCAGGTCGGCTTCGGACCGGCGCTGGCCGGTTTCGATGGTTTCAACCTTTGACTGTGGCACGATAATGTCGGGCACAATGCCGACTTCCTGAATGGAACGGCCCGAAGGCGTATAATACCGCGCGGTGGTCAGGCGCAGGGCGACATGGCCCGGCATGGGCAGAATGGTCTGGACCGAGCCCTTGCCAAAGCTGCGCGTCCCCATGATGATGGCCCGGCCATGATCCTGAAGGGCACCGGCAACAATTTCGGATGCCGATGCCGAGCCATCATTGATCAGGACAACGATGGGCAGGTTATTGGCAAGGTCGCCTTCCTTGGCGTTGTAACGTTCGGTGTTTTTGGTATCGCGCGGACGGGTCGAAACGATTTCGCCCTTATTCAAAAACGCATCGGAAACCGCAATCGCCTGATCAAGCAGACCACCAGGATTGTTGCGAAGGTCGATCACGAAACCCTTCAGTTTCGGGCCGATTTCCTTTTTCTGTTCTTCAATGGCGCGTTGCAGGCCGCTATAGGTTTGTTCGCTGAATTTGGTGATGCGGATATAACCGACATCGTTTTTCACCTGCGGCCGGACCGACTGGATTTTGATTACCGCACGGGTCAGCGTAACGTCGAACGGGGCCTGTTCGCCCTTGCGGACAATCGTCAGTTTGATGTCGGTATTGACCTTGCCGCGCATCAGGTCAACCGCTTCGTTTAGCGGCATGCCACGGACGGATTTGCCATCAATATTGGTAATGAAGTCACCCGGTTGCAGGCCGGCCTTTTCGGCAGGGGTGTCATAGATGGGGGAAATGACTTTGATAAAGCCGTTTTCCTGCGTCACCTCGATGCCCAGCCCGCCAAATTCGCCACGGGTATCAACCTGCATATCCTTGAAATTATCCATATTCAAATAGGATGAATGCGGGTCCAGCGATGTCAGCATGCCGTTAATGGCGGCTTCGATCAGTTTTTTGTCGTCAACCGGCTCGACATATTTTGCCTTGACCTGTTCAAACACGTCGCCAAACAGATTGAGAAGCCGATAGGTTTCTGCCGATGATGTCGGGGAATCCGCTTTGGCCGGAGCTTGTGCCTGTGCCAGAACAGGCGATGCAAGACCGATATTCAGGCTTGCTGCCAGGGCAAATATTACCAATCGAGACTTTTTCATCCGCTTACCTTGCCGTTTTGTGATGCCAGCCAGGGAAGCGGGTTGATCGCTTCGCCGTCATGGCGCATTTCAAGATACAGTTTTGGCCTGTTTTCGCCCATCGTTCCAACAGGTTCACCCGCCAAGACATATTGTCCTACCACACTGTCCAGGTGATCAAAACCCGCAACAAGACTATGGTATCCTTCGCCGTGTTCGATAATCAAGAGGCGGCCATAGCCCCGGAACGGCCCGGCAAACACGACTTTGCCATCAAAAGGCGAGACAACCTGAGCATCGGGGCGGGTTTCAATCTCGATTCCCTTGGCATGGTTGCCACCGGGCAGGCCACTTTGCACACTGCGTTCACCAAAAAGTGTAACAATCTTGCCTGCGACCGGCATCCGCAAATGGCCGCGTGCGTTCGTGATCGAGCTTGCCACAACAATATCGTCATTCGCATCGTTGTTCTGGCTGCCATTTTTCGTGTTCGATTTGCCTGCCGACGCGCTTTGTGTCGGCAATACATCGTCAATTTCGCTGTCGGGCTGGTCCTTGACCAGTTCGTAATCGGGCTTGTCGCGCGGTTCGGGCAGGCCTTCGACCCGGTTTTTGATACTTGCCATGAGTTCGCCCAGGTTTTTGGCCTCATCAGCCATTTTTTGCACGGCCCGGGCCGCTTCGCGGGCTTCATCCTCGGTATCCTGGCGCAGACGGCGTTTGTCATCTAGCAGGCGGGAAAGATGTTCGCGTTCGTCGCGTAATTTGTCGGTCACGCTGGCAAGGTCGCTGCGCCGTGATTTGATGGTGGCGCGCAATTCGGTAATTTCGCCCAGTTCGCGTTTCAAATCTTTGGCATGCTGTTCCACGCCGGGCAGGGCCGCCTTGAGCAGGATGGCCGAGCGTAATGTATCTTGCGGGCTGCGCGGCAGGGCGATCAGGGCTTCGGGCGGGGTGGTTGATAACCTTTCAAGCGCCATCAGGATGCGGGCATATTGCCCGGCCTTGTCTTCTAACGCGGTGGTGGCGTCTTTTTCGCGGTTTTCCAGCTCTGTCAGTTTGTCTTCAAGGCCGGTCAGTTCGCTTTCATATTGTTGCACCCGGCGGGCAACCGACACTTCCTCGGATTGCAGGGCCTGTTCTTCGGTCAGTAATTCATGCGATTTACGCGACAGGAATTCTTCCTGCTTTTTTTGTTCGGAAAGCTGGCTTTGCACCGCATCCAAACGTGAGTCAACCTTGCGCAGTGACTGGGCATGTGCCGTAAAAAATGTCCCGGCACTGGCAACCAGAAGGGCTGCCAGTGCCGGGGCCATTAGCCATTTTCCAAGATCAGCTTGCCGAGGGCAGCGTATCATCGGGTTTCAGACCTTCGATCAGCGATGTGCCGGTCATGTCTGCCGGTTGCGGCAGGCCCAGCAATTGCAACAATGTCGGGGCAACGTCGGCCAGGCGGCCGTCGCGCAGTGTAATCCCGTCCGGGCCATTGACCAGAATGGTCGGTACCAGGTTCAGGGTATGGGCGGTATGGGGGGCACCGGTTTCCGGGTCCACCATGGTTTCGCAGTTGCCGTGGTCGGCGGTAATAAACATGGTGCCGCCAACTTTGCGCACCGCACTTACAACCTTGCCAACGCATTCATCCACGGCCTCGGCGGCCTTGATTGCGGCGGAAAGAATGCCGCTATGGCCGACCATGTCCGGGTTGGCGAAATTGACGATGATGGCGTCATAGGTTTCATCTTCAATCGCCGCCACCAGCTTGGCACAAACTTCCGGGGCCGACATTTCGGGCTGCAGGTCATAGGTTGCAACCTTGGGCGAGGGCACGAGAATGCGGTCTTCGCCGGGAAATACCTGTTCTTCGCCGCCATTAAAGAAAAACGACACATGCGGGTATTTTTCGGTTTCGGCGATGCGCAACTGTTTCATGCCCGCTTTGGAAACGACTTCGCCAAAAATATTCGGCAGCGTTTTGGGCGGATAAATCGCATCCATATAGTCGGCATGCTTGGACGAATATTCAACCATCCCGGCCTGGATGGCAAATTTGACCGGCGTGCCGCGATCAAAGCCGTCAAATTCCGGGGCACACAGGGCGGCCAGAATTTCGCGGGCACGGTCGGCGCGGAAATTGGTCATTAACAGGCCGTCGCCATCCTTCATCCCGGCATAATCGCCAATCACGGTTGGCAGGATGAATTCGTCATTGGTCTCGGCGTCATAGGCGTTGGCAATGGCGTCTTCGGCGCTGTCGGCTTTTTTGCCATCCTGATAGGCGCTGCCCTGAACCATGGCAAAATAGGCCTGGCTGACACGTTCCCAGCGATTGTCGCGGTCCATCGCATAATAGCGCCCGGTGACGGTTGCGATTTCGACATTGGCATCGCCCAAAAGGGCGCGGAATTTTTTCAGGAAGTCACTGGCACTGCGCGGCGGGGTATCACGGCCATCGGTATAGGCGTGAATTTTAACCGCAATGCCGGCATCGGAAACGATTTTGGCCAGGGCCGCCATGTGGGCCTGATGCGAATGCACGCCGCCTTCTGACAACAGCCCGGCAATATGGCACACGCCGCCACTGTCTTTCAGGGTGGTGATCAGTTTTTTGACAGTATCGGTATCGGCGATGGACCCGGTTTTGACGGCCTCGTCAATTTTGGGCAGTTCCTGCATGACAACACGGCCGGCCCCCAAATTCATATGGCCGACTTCGGAATTGCCCATTTGCCCTTCGGGCAGGCCAACATCCAGCCCGCAGGCCTTCATAAAGCCGGTCGGGTTGTTGGCATACAGGTCGTCCCACACGGGCGTATTGGCCTGTGCAACGGCGTTGTTGTCGCTTTCCTCGCGATAGCCCCAACCGTCCAGAATACATAGCACCACCGGACGGGGACGCTTTGCGGCGTTCGATACAGTCACTGTCATAACCCCACTTCTAGGATAAAAGGCTAAATTACCCGTAAACAAACATGTAAATGGCAAATTGCCTGTGGTCAAAACGGCGCCGGGCGCGGTGGGTTCCGCCATCTGACGCGAATTTAGGCTTAACTTATCATGAAAGATGCGCCTGAACAGCCACCCGGCGTGAATTTTTAACATCCTATCAGTGCTGCTTTGACAAGTCCCTTTATGTGCAGGTACGATAATTATTCTAAACGGTGATACCTCGTATACCGCAACGGGAGAGACCGGCCGGGCAACGTTCCGGACGGCGCCGAAGGAGCAATTCACCCCGAACACTCTCAGGCAGATGGACCGTTGCGGATTGAGGCTCTGGAGAGCGAAAGGCAGATGATATTTATTTGCCTTTCCACCGAAGGATTAAGTCGGCGCGGAACGTTAAATAAAAGCCCGTATGCCGATGGACAATCTCAGGTAAGGGCACTTGCGCCCTAAGGACAGAGGGGGCTGGCACCGGTTCGTTGACATCGCAAAAAATAACCTGCGATCCAGAGCCGAGGGAGGCCCATGCCAGATAAATCCACGCAACGTCCCCAGGACGTGAACCTTTCTGTTGTTGATCTTTACACCATTGGCATTGGGCCATCGAGTTCGCATACGGTGGGGCCGATGCGCGCCGGGTTCCGGTTTTGCCTGGAAATGGATGCCCGCAATTTGCTGGCAGAAACCGGAAGTGTCATTGTTGATCTTTACGGTTCCCTGGCGCTGACGGGCAAAGGGCACGCCACCGACATTGCCGTGTTGATGGGCTTAAGCGGGCAGCGCCCGCGTTCGGTTAATCCTGATGATATTCCGCCAACACTTGAGGCGATTAAAAAAGACAGTTGCCTGATGCTTTACGGGCAGCAGAAGGTTGATTTCAATTTTGACAACAACCTGGTTTTTCATATGGATGAAAGCCTGCCCGAACATCCCAATGGCATGCGCATCACCGCCTATGACAGGAACGGGGTAAAGCTGCATTGCCAGGAATATTTTTCGGTCGGCGGCGGGTTCGTGGTTTCGGGTGATGATCGCGGGGCGGAATATTCCGGCGATAATATTACCCTGCCGCATCCTTTTTCATCGGCCGATGAATTGATGTCGATTTGCAAGGAACATAATCTGTCGATTGCCGAAGTCATGATGGAAAATGAAAAATCCTGGCGCAGTCATGACGAGACATATGAATTTGTCGATCGTGTTTATCAGGCGATGATGGATTGCATTGAACGCGGCTACGCGACACCGGGGGTCCTGCCGGGGGGATTGAATGTCAAACGGCGTGCGCACAAATTATACCGAGAATTGGTCGATCGGCCCGAAGCCGGCCTGAAGGACCCGTTAACGGTGATTGACTGGGTTAATCTGTATGCCCTGGCCGTGAACGAGGAAAATGCGGCAGGCAGCCGCGTGGTAACCGCGCCAACCAATGGCGCTGCCGGCGTGATCCCGGCGGTTTTGCGGTATTATGAACGCTTTTGCCCCAATGTGACCCAGGCGAAAATTCGTGAATTTTTGCTAACGGCGGCGGCAATTGGCTCGATTTACAAAAAACGCGCTTCCATTTCGGCGGCCGAAGTTGGCTGTCAGGGCGAAGTCGGCGTGGCCTGTTCGATGGCGGCCGGGGCCTTGTGTGCGGTTTTGGGTGGTTCGCCCGAACAGGTGGAAAATGCCGCCGAAATTGGCATGGAGCACAATTTGGGCCTGACCTGCGACCCGATTGGCGGGCTGGTACAGGTGCCCTGTATTGAACGCAATACAATGGGGGCGGTAAAGGCGATCAATGCTTCGCGCCTGGCCTTGCGCGGGGACGGGCAACATACCGTATCGCTGGACCGCGTGATCGAAACCATGCGCCAAACCGGTGCGGACATGCAAAGCAAATACAAGGAAACCAGCCAGGGCGGCCTCGCGGTTAATGTAAACGTGGTCGAGTGCTGATTAAGGCGCCTTATATGGCGAACATGACGCCAAAATGATCAATTGTGGCCCAATTTAGCGCCCCAAAGGCCGGAACATGACGGCTTTTGGGGCATTTCGGCTATTTGAGCGACCATATCACCCTATTCCAGTCGAAATATCGCCACCAATCAAGGGTAGTATCTTAAAACTGCTACTAAACTAAAACTAAAATTAACGCCGGAAAAATCCGGCAGATTGGTTGGATTGATACAATGGGCAAAAAACTGTTCCGCGTTTATGTCGCGGTCAGTCTCGACAGCTATGTTGCACGCTCTAACGGTGCGGTTGACTGGCTGGATGACTATGACCCGGCAGAATTTGACTTCGAGGCCTTCCTGGACCGGGTGGGCACGCTGATCATTGGTCGGCGGACCTATGAGCAGGTCATGTCCTATGGCGAATGGCCTTATGGTGATCGCCGCACGGTGGTGCTGACATCACATCCCCTGGGCGATGATGCGCCGGAAAATACGGTTGCCTTTGGCGGCAGCTTGATCGAACTGACCGACGCCTTGCGCAATGAACGCCTGGATAATGGCGATGTCTGGATTGTGGGCGGTGCTAGCGTGATCAATCAATTCATGTATGCAAACATGGTTGATAAGCTTGACATGTTTGTTATTCCGGTTGTTCTGGGTGACGGGATTGCCCTGTTTGACCAGGATAACAGCCATCTGCGCCCCAAACCGATTTCAACGCACATCTATGAATCCGATGTGGTGAAGATGGAATATCGGTTGAAATAAACATAGTTTCACTATTCAGGTGGAATACTGTCAGGAATGAGTCGAACCCGGTCTGATCGAAGGATCAGAACCGGGTTCCCGACTTTCAAGTTCTCGCTGTTAGCCTGTACTATTGCAATTATTTGACCGTTTTCTTGCTGTACAATGTACTCGAAAGCTCCGCTTGCGGATAAAGATTGTTCAGCGATGCTTCCTGCTACGCCGCCAACTACAGCGCCCCCGATTGCACCCAGTATATTTCCTCTACTGCTGCCGCCGAGATATGAGCCTGCGACAGCACCACTTCCTGCCCCAGCGGTTGCTCCAACACCCGAGCTTTCACCAGAAATTTTGACTTCACGTATAGCTAGGATTTTGCCTTTCATAACAGTGGCAGCACGTCCCATTTGGGCGCGAGAATACGTCGAAGAATCTGGTGTTTGGACACATGACCCTAGGGATAAAGCTAGAATAGAAATGGCTACGTATATTGGTTTCATTCTAATCTTTGGCGCAGTTTTCTTCGGTTGTAGTTACAAAAACAGAATCTTTTAGGAGCTGGTCGATATTGTCCGATACCATTTTATTGATATTGGCAAAAAATACGTCCGCAACAACAAACTTTGATGCGTTGAATTTTACAGTGTAAGTGTTATCAAATAAAGTTTTTTGGTTATCTGTTCTACGCAAGATATAGCGAACGTCGGTAATATAGTCGACTGAATAACCCAAGCTGTCCGTGGCAAAATCATTAACTTCGCCATCCAAAGTACAGTTTTTACTTTGAATTGACATGTTTGCTTGTCGCATCTCTCGTCGTACGGCATTAGCGAAGTATGTGCCAACGTCTTCAGTTAGATAAACATGACCTGCAGCTGTTTCTCTAATTTCATTCTGAGCAACTCCCTCTTTCGGGAAATAACTAAAGTTATTAACTTCAACAGCTGCGTCAATTTCGGTGGATGTAGTAGGTTGATAGGGTGGAAGCGATAGTTTTGCTGAACAAGCAGCTAATGTGGTTAGCGAGAGTATCGCTGTAAGAATTTTATGCATAAACTACTCCAAGGCTAAGCGTTGGAGAAAAATTTCGCAATTTTATTTTGAAATTACAACTAAATTGTTTTGGTTTCTTAGAGCGAGGTGTTTTTCATATTTTGAAAAATTATTATTCTCGATGATAGGGATGGTTGGTTTGAATGGCATGGGCGCGGAAAAGCTGTTCGGCGATCAGGGCGCGGACCAGCATGTGGGGCCAGGTGGCCTTGCCCAATGACCACAGGGCGTTGGCGCGGGCTTTAAGGGCGTCGCCATGACCATCGGCACCGCCAATGGCAAAGGCAATATTGCCGCCATTCTGGTCGATCCAGCCTTCGAGCTTTTTGGCAAAATCGATTGATCCGTATTCTTTGCCACGTTCATCAAGTGCGATGAGAAAGGCATTTTCCGGGATTACGCCCAACAGCAATTCGGCCTCGCGCGCTTTTAGCTGGGCTGGCGGAAGTTTTTTCTTTTCTTCGACTTCGCGCAAGGTAAAGGGCCAGCGCAGACGGGCTGTGTAATGATCAAACAGGTCTTTTTCCGGGCCTGCCTTGATACGGCCTACAGCGGCAAGGGTGATTTGCATGCGTGTGGTCGTCCATTTGGGGGATCAGAGAGTCCGGCTTTGCAGGCCAAGAAAATAGGGGCTTAGGCTGCAGGCGCTGGCGGAGAAATCGCCATTTCAAACGCGACAAAGCCCCAATGCCCGGGCCGGAAAGGCATGACGGGCTGTATCTTCAAATCCAGGGGCGGCAGCATGGCCCGGCATCGCAGCCGGGCACAAGGCCAAGCCTGCCAATCAGTAAAGACGGGCGGCCTGCTGTTTCAGGGCCGGGTTGTCAACGCCCCACATCTGTTCGATGTTGTAAAAGGCACGGACTTCCGGGCGGAACAGATGAATGATGACGTCACCGGCATCGACCAGAACCCAGTCACCCTGTTCGGTGCCTTCCGCCGCAGCGCGGCCTTGACCGGCATCTTTCAGGGCTTCGACAATATGTTCGCCCATCGAGGCAACCCGGCGCGAGCTGGAGCCTGATGCAATGATCATATAATCGGCCATCGCTGTTTTGTCGGTCAGGTCGATGGTGACAAGGTCTTCTGCCTTGTCATCGTTCAAAGTTTCCTGAATCAGGGCAAGCAGTTCGCTTGGTGTCAGGCTTTTTTTCACAGTAATTATAGTCGCCACCTTAAATTGGGGTGGATGTTCGCCGCCATCATCTTGCGGACATAAAACACCCACAGGTCAAACCTGCCACCGGCCTTCGGCACGAATTGCCGTTGAAGATGCCGGATGGCGCCGTATCGGCAGGTAAACCCAAGCTGGTGTATCCATATCGGCCAGCAGACCTGCCTTTTCTGCCGCAATGCGCCAGCGTTCCATACGCTTTGCCGCAGTGCCGCGCAATGCTTTATCAGAATAACCCTCGCGATCAAGAACCGCAATGGGCGCGCACTCGATCAGTTTCTGCCAGAATTTCCAGCGATGAAACTGAGCCAGGTTATCCGCGCCCATCAGCCAGACAAATCGCGTTTGGGTAAAACGCCGCTGCAAGGCTGCAAGTGTATCGGCCGTATAGCTGGTCCCCAATTGGGTTTCAATTGCAGAAACGACAATGCGGGGATGTTGTGCAATCAATTCGGCAGAATCGAACCTTTTGGCCTGTCCAGCCATGCCTTCGCGGGACTTTAACGGGTTTTGCGGCGAAACCAGCCACCAGACCTCGTCAAGATTAAGACGTTTGAGGGCCTCAAGCGAAATATGCAAATGCCCCTCATGGGCGGGGTTGAAAGACCCGCCCAATAATCCGACTCGGGGTGGCGCGTTATGACGGCGCGGAATGCGAACCTGCATCACGGGCGCGTTTGCCCGGTGCCACGCACCACATATTTATAACTTGTCAGCTGTTCCACACCAACCGGGCCACGGGCATGCAGCTTGCCTGTTGAGATGCCAATTTCCGCCCCCATGCCAAATTCGCCGCCATCGGCAAACTGGGTGGACGCATTGACAATGACAATCCCACTATCCACCCCGTTCAAAAAGGCAGTTGCGGCGGCGTCATCTTCGGTCACGATGGCATCGGTATGGTGCGATCCATAATGGTTGATGTGATGAATGGCATCTTTCACCCCATCCACCGTTTTGATCGAGACAATCGCATCAAGATATTCCGTGGACCAGTCATCCTCGGTTGCCGGTTTGATGCTGTCATCCAGGCCACATACGGTTTCATCACCGCGTATTTCGCATCCGGCATCCTTCAAGGCCGCAAGGACAGCGGGCAGAAGGGCGGCAACAGCATCGCGATCAATCAGGATGGTTTCGGTTGAACCGCACACACCCACCCGGCGCATTTTGGCATTCAACACAATCTCGCGGGCTTTTGCCGGATCGGCACTGGCATGGATATAGGTGTGACACAGCCCTTCAAGATGTTTGAACAGCGGAATGCGGCTTTCATCGGTGATGCGCTGGATCAGGGATTTGCCCCCGCGCGGCACAATCACGTCAATATAATCGGACAGTTTCAGCATTTCGCCCACGGCGGCACGGTCTGTCACCGGGATCATCTGAATGCTGCTTTCGGGCAGGCCGGCGTCGATAATGCCCTGTTGCATGCAGTCATAAATGGCGCGCGATGAATTAAAACTTTCCGATCCGCCGCGCAAAATGGCGGCATTGCCCGATTTCAGGCACATGGCGGCGGCATCCGCCGTGACGTTGGGGCGGCTTTCATAAATAATGCCAATCACACCAAGCGGCACACAAACGCGCGCAATATCCAGCCCGTTATGTTCGGGTGTCCAGCGGGCCATTTCCCGGCCAACCGGGTCGTTCTGCCTGGCAACGTCTTCAACGCCCTTTGCCATGGCTTCAACCCGGGCAGGGGTAAGTTCCAGCCGGTCTAGCAGGGCCGCCGTCAGGCCCTTTTTGCGGCCCCCTTCCATATCGATGGCATTGGCGGCCAGGATTTTGTCGGCATTTTCGCGGATCAGTCGGGTGGCATTATTTAAGGCATCAATTTTTGGCTGAGACGGGACCTGGGCCAAAATCAGGGCGGCGTCGCGCGCGGCGATACCGATGCGAAGCATCAATTGTTGAATGTCCTGGTTTTCGGTGCTGGCAAGTGCCGTCATGGTCCTGTTTCCGTCTTTGGGCACCCCCTTTTGCGGCGGTGCGGCCTTAAATTGTAAAATCGTCAACAAATTAGCAACATAGTCCGGCCCGCGATGAACTGCAATCACCTTGGTGCGGACAAAACATGCGGTTTATTACGGATATAAACTGTGCGCTTTTTTCATGCTTTGCGCTGGAAAAGCCGTACCCCTTTGGGGGCCGGTCTGGTAACGTGACATTTCGGGTTTTGCGGCAACCTTTGGCTGCTGCGAATAATAGGGAATATGGTGGTGGCCAGGTGCCCAGTCCATAACTGCCCCCGCAACTGTAAGTGCTGGTTGCTTCCTTGATGCCACTGGGGTGATCCCGGGAAGGCGGAATAGCAACAATTGGCACAAGTCAGGAGACCTGCCCGAATTTTTATCACTGACAGTGCCGTTTGACCGGCATGTCCATGCACGGTGGGTGCAAGAAAGGAAATTGTTATGCATATCGAACCTGGCATCGTTAACGGTGCCAAAATCGTTCTGAGTTATGCCACAGCGACCGGCGCGGTGGGTGTGGCCGCTAAAATGGCGGTTGATACAATCAGGCGCGATGGTTTCGGCTCGCTTCTGGTGCGCAGTGTGATCACAACATTGCTGGTTTTTTTCTTTTTTGAAGTGTTGCCGCATCACCCGGTCGGGGTGTCGGAAGTGCACCTTATTTTGGGATCAACCCTGTTTTTGATTTTCGGGGCGGCACCCGCGGCCATTGGGCTGGGCCTTGGGCTTTTGCTTCAGGGGGTGTTTTTCGCCCCGTTCGATCTGCCGCAATATGGCATTAACCTGACAACGCTTTTGGTGCCGTTATTTGCCATGGGCATGCTGGCCAACAAAATCATCCCGGCCAAAACCGCCTATAAGGATGTGTCCTATGTGCAGGCGCTGGCCCTGTCGACATCCTATCAGGGGGGCATTGTATGCTGGGTCGCATTCTGGGCATTTTACGGTCAGGGTTTTGGCGCTGAAAATATTGCCCATGTTGCCAGCTTTGGCGCGGCTTATATGACGGTTGTCCTGGTGGAACCGTTAATCGACCTTGCGGTTCTGGCTGCGGCCAAGTCGCTGTATCGTTTCCGCGACAGTGGTTTCTTTGAACGTCGCCTTTATGGTTCGGCGAACTAATACCCGTTTTCTATGCGTAAAACGCGTTGAGAAGGGGGTAAGCGCGACTGCGCCGCCCGCCGATTGAGGGCTGTACGGATCGGTTTCGATCCGTACAGGTGGGTATAATTCCTTATTCTTGTAGCGTTTCTTTTGGGCGTTCCCTGTTTGGCGGGGAACGCCTTTTTATTTTTGCAAGGTTCGATGCGGACGCCCGTTTGCAATATGTTCATATCGTGATGCTTGCCAAATCGCGCTTTACGGGCCATTTGTGAGGCTTGGATAAAGGGAAAGATGACCAGGGGCGTCTTGTCAGGGCGCGCAAAACCCATATCGGGATCGGGGAAAAAAGGAAAAAGATGTGAAACAATCGGGTGCCAAAGAATCATCCGCCCGTGCCGATTTGGGGGTGATTAAAACCTTTTTGCCCTATTTGTGGCCCAAGGGTGAAAAAGAATTAAAGCTGCGTGTTGTGCTGGCCTTGTTGTTCCTGGTTGGGGCAAAGGTTGCGAATGTCTATGTGCCGGTCCTGTATAAATATGCCGTCGATGCGCTGGGAGGTGGCAAAGAAGCCGCTGCCGGCAGCACGGCAGCATTGGTGACGGTGCCGGTCAGCCTGATTGTTGCTTATGGTTTGGTGCGGGTTTTATCCTCTGCCTTTGGGGAAATTCGCGATGCGATTTTTGCCAAGGTTGCCCAGCGGGCCATTCGCACGTCCGCGCTGAATGTGTTTGACCATTTACATGCGCTTTCCCTGCGGTTCCATTTGGACCGGCAAATGGGCGGGCTGTCGCGTGCGATTGAACGCGGGGTGAAGGGGATCGAGTTTCTGCTCTCCTTCATGCTGTTTAATATTTTGCCCACCTTGCTTGAAATCGTGATGGTTTCAGTCATTTTGTGGGTGCTTTATGATGTATGGTTCGCGCTGATCACGCTGGTCACCATCGTGATTTACATCGCCTTCACGCTGATCGTGACCGAATGGCGCATGAAATATCGTCGCGAAATGAACAAACGCGATGACGAAGCCAATACCAAGGCCATCGATAGCCTGATCAATTATGAAACGGTCAAATATTTCAGCAATGAAGCACACGAATCCTCGCGTTACGACCATGCCTTGCGCGGATATGAGGTTGCGGCTGTCAAATCCCAGGAATCACTGTCCAAGCTGAATATTGGTCAGGGCGCGATTATTGCTGTCGGGCTGGTGCTGAACATGTTGCTGGCGGCAAACGGGGTTAAAAACGGCAATATGACCGTGGGTGACTTCGTGCTGGTTAATAGTTACCTGTTGCAGCTTTACATGCCGTTGAACTTTCTGGGCTTTGTCTATCGTCAGATCAAACAGTCGCTGACCGATATGGAGCGCATGTTCTCGCTGCTTGATGTGGGCAAGGAAGTTGAAGATCTGGCATCGGCAAAGCAACTGGTGTGCAGCGAGGCTGCGGTGCGTTTTGAAGATGTGCATTTTGCCTATAATCCTGACCGCGAGATTTTAAAGGGTGTCAGTTTTGAGGTCCCGGCAGGTAAAACCGTGGCTGTGGTTGGTCCCAGCGGGGCGGGTAAATCGACACTCACCCGTTTGATGTTTCGGTTTTACGATGTTTCAAGTGGGCGCATCACAATCGATGGGCAGGATATTCGCGATGTAAGCCAGGGATCGCTGCGCAGGGCCATCGGCATTGTGCCGCAAGATACGGTGCTGTTTAACGACACCATTGCCTATAACATTGCCTATGGTCGCCCCGGTGCCGCGCAGGATGAAATTGACCGGGCGGCAACCCTTGCCAGCATTCGTGATTTCATCAAGGGCCTGCCCGAGGGTTTCAAAACCAAGGTGGGCGAACGCGGCCTGAAACTGTCGGGCGGTGAAAAACAGCGGGTATCGATTGCCCGGATGTTGCTCAAACGCCCGCAAATCATGATTTTTGACGAGGCGACCTCAGCCCTGGATACACGAACGGAAAAGGATATTCAGCAGGCGCTGCGCGATGTGTCGCGTGGGCATACGACGCTGATTATTGCCCATCGGCTTTCTACCGTGATTGATGCCGATGAAATCATTGTGTTGCGCGATGGCCAGGTGGCCGAACGTGGCCGCCATCAGGACCTGCTGGCGCAAGGCGGGCTGTATGGGGAAATGTGGGCACAACAACAGGAAATCCGCCAGGCCGAGGAAATTCTGGCCCATGCCGGGGCCAAGGATGCCCCGCAAAAGCCGCAATAAAAACGCCCGGTTAGTCATGGGTGAGGGGCGGGGGCATAATGTGTGCCTCCGCCCCGCGCCTGTTTGGGGGCGGTGAAGCCTTTTGCCCTTCACTGTCGCGCCATAAGGAAATTATGGCGGGGTAACGGTCCTATGGAAACTGGAAAACCGGCCTGAAAATAGCCGATTTTAGCGGCCTAAAACCGCTTTTGCACCCCGAAGCCGGGATGCGTGCAACATTGTGCGGCATTGCTGTTGCAATTGGGATTATGGGACCTTTGGGCCCCTTATGACGCGGTGGTCGTTGGCACCATTCCGTTGGGGCTGGATTTTCCAGGCGTCATTCCGTTGGGAACAAACGAACGGGCGCGCCCACGGCAATTTCCGCGCCCTTGATCACCCGGCAGGTGACACCACCCCGCCAATCGGGGCGCAGGGCCTTTTCCAGGCCGGTGGCGGCTTCTTCCATGCGTTTGCACGGGTCGGTTTCGCCGGAAACTTCCAGTATCAGCTCGCCAATGCCGATGCGGGCGCCAATGTCGCGCGGCAAGGCAAAACCGGAAACCAGCAGGTTGGCCCGTCGTGTTGTCCAGTCCAGGTCGGGGCGGCCAATATCGTTACAGGCCGCCTGCCAGTCTTCAAGGGCCAAAACGGTGACTTTGCGTTTTTTAAGCTTGCCCCGATGATCCCCCTCCAGTCCCAATTCGGTTGAAACCGATACCAGATCAAGCGTTTCGACCGGGGCATAAGGGGCGGCCTTGCGGCCAATCCCACATAGTTTTCCGGTTGTTCCCGATGGGACATGGGAAGCAGGCATGGGGCTTTTCCTTTTACAATCAGGTTTTCCACTGGCCTGAAACAACCCAGCGCCCGGCAAAGTTTTCGGGGACCTGGATGGTCTGGCGCGGGGTGGCGGAATCATCGCGGTCGGGATAATCGGTGGTAAAATGCAGACCACGGCTTTCATGGCGCCACAGGGCGGACTGAATGATCAGCTTTGCCACCACCGACAGGTTGCGCAGTTCCAGAAGGTCGTTGGAAACACGGAAATTACCGTAATATTCATCAATTTCCGAAAGCAGCAAATCCACCCGATGCTGGGCACGTTGCAGGCGTTTGGTGGTCCGCACAATGCCGACAAAGTCCCACATCACGTTGCGTAACTGTTCCCAGTTATGGGCAACGATCACTTCTTCGTCGGAATCGGTAATGCCGGTTTCATCCCACGGCGGCAGGTCCGTAAAGCGGTCATCAACCGGCAGGGCTTCGGCAATGTCCTTGGCGGCGGCATCGCCAAATACCAGGCATTCCAGCAGCGAATTGGAGGCCAGTCGGTTGGCCCCGTGCAGGCCGGTGCCGGCACATTCACCAATGGCATAAAGGCCGGTCAAATCGGTGCGCCCGCGAAGGTCGGTTAAAATACCGCCGCAGGTATAATGGGCGGCAGGAACGACCGGGATCGGTTCGCGGGTCATATCAATGCCAAAACCCAGGCAGGTTTCGTAAATGGTCGGGAAATGTTCGCGGATAAAATCCGCCCCCTTGTGTGAAATATCGAGATACACACAATCGCTGCCCAGGCGTTTCATTTCATGGTCAATCGCGCGGGCGACAATGTCACGTGGGGCCAGTTCACCGCGTTCATCAAACCGGTCCATGAAACGGGTGTCGTCGGGCAGCAGCAATTTGCCGCCTTCACCGCGCACGGCCTCGGAAATCAGAAATGATTTTGCCTGGGGATGATACAGGCAGGTGGGGTGAAACTGGCTGAATTCCATATTCATCACCCGGCATCCGGCGCGCCACGCCATGGCAATGCCATCCCCGGTGGAGCCATCGGGGTTGGATGTAAACCGGTAAACCTTGCTGGCCCCACCTGTTGCCAGCACGACGGTGCGGGCATTAAAGCTTTTGATCCGTCCGGTTTTGACATTCAGCGCATAGGCCCCGACACAACGCCGGCCTTCACCGCCCAGCTTGCGGTCGGTGACCAGGTCAATCGCCAGGTAATTTTCAAAAATATCGATGTTGGGATGGTCCTGCGCCTGTTTTTGCAGGGTGGTTTGCACTGCCCGCCCGGTGGCGTCGGCGGCATGGACGATGCGGCGGTGGCTGTGCCCGCCTTCGCGGGTCAAATGAAAGGGCTGGTCATTGCCGCCTTCGGGGTCGCGGGTCAAATCAATGCCAAGTTCATCAAGCCAGCGAATGGCCGCCGGGGCATTACGCGCCACAAATTCAACGGTTTCGCGTTTGCACAAACCGGCACCGGCATTCAGGGTATCGGCAACATGGTTGTCAATACTGTCTGCCGCATCAAGCACGGCGGCAATGCCGCCCTGCGCCCAATTGGTGGAGCCGTCATCGACTTTGCCTTTGGACAGCACGGCAACCTTGACATGAGGGGCCACCTTGAGCGCGGTGCTTAAACCGGCAGCACCACTGCCGATGACAAGTACATCATAGTGATAAGAAAGATCGGTCATAATATCCCGTCATGTGAAGGGTTGTTCGTATTTTGTCCCCGCAATTGCCGCAGAATAGGACTGTGCGCAGGCAATCTCAAACATTATTGCACGATGCCTGATGATCGGTTGCTTTGTAGAATGATCCTGCCTTGCCACGCATATGCCGGATTTTTGCCGGGAAGCATGGCTTTTATCGATCAGGTCTGACACCATTATGTGCATGCGCGCAAAAAACAGGAGACAAGACATGCCCGTTAATATCCCAAACGATGCCGGTGCTGATATTGCGGATGAAACGCGCCATCATGGCGGCTGTCATTGTGGTGCTGTGCGCTATGAAGTGCGCGGCGATATCCGGGATGCGTATTTGTGTCATTGCCATTTATGCGCAAAATTGCACGGGCATGTCAGTGCCTATGCCGCCGTCAACACCGATGAATTGCATCTCAGCAATGATACGGGCCTGCGCTGGTATCGCCTGTCGGAAAAAACCGATCGCGGTTTTTGCAAGGAATGTGGATCAGGCCTGTTCTGGCGGGCAGTGCGATCAAAATACATCGCCATTACACCTGGTACGCTTGATGGCCCTTCGGGGCTGAAAACCAAGGCGCAAATATTTTGTGCCTTCAAAGGTGATTATTACCCGCTTGATCCGACCATCCCGGCCTTTGATCATGATGTGGAATAGGTAAAACAAAACGGCGAACCATCTTTTGACGGTTCGCCGTTTATATTTCGGCATTGATGCCGGGTGTTTATTGGTCCGTCACGCCGGGGACTTTCATCCAGGTCAGTTCATGTTTGTTGTTATAAAGATGAACCACCTTTGAGCCTGGAATATCGGCAAATTGCGCAATGGCAGCGTGGTCGGTATCACCCTGCATTTTTATGGTGCAGATGAAATTGGTCGCCATGCCGGTATCCATCCATTGATTGACCAGCCGATAGAGGCGATCCGGGTAACAAATCACATCCGAACACAGCCAGTCGATGGGGCCGGTTTTTTCCGGGTCAAGGCCAAAGGCGCTTTCCTGGCGGAAATCAACGCGGGGCAGTTTGGCAATTTTCGGGTTCAGCTTTGCCTTGTCCACCGAAATCACCGACGCCCCGGTTTCATGCAAAACCCAGGTCCAGCCACCGGGGCTGCCGCCCATATCCATCGTCATTTCGCCTTCCTGCGGAAAGACACCCAAACGGGTGAAGGCTTCCCAAAGTTTCAAATAGGCGCGGTTTGGCGGTGTGACCTTGTCTTCTTCAAATTCGACTTCGCCGTTTTTCCACGGGCTGGAACAATCCATCGCGGCAATGATGGTGTCCGGGTCAATCAGCGTCCAGGACCCCAGCG
The DNA here is from genome assembly GCA_050299455.1 of Thalassospira sp. Lineage (GTDB taxonomy): Bacteria > Pseudomonadota > Alphaproteobacteria > Rhodospirillales > Thalassospiraceae > Thalassospira. Next base: position 25,165 of record JBNKVZ010000003.1, on the reverse strand, counting down.
GTGCGGTTGGGGCCGGGGCACCAAATACCTGCCGCTTTGCCGAAACATGGGGCAGGTTGGCTTCGATCAGTTTGGCACGCGAAAAATGGTCAAATTTGAACATGGCCCAGTTGCGCTGGTTAAAGCGCAAAATCTTGGCCGCCCCCTTGATCGAGGGTATGGCAATACGGACCGGGTTACGCCAAACGTTTTGCGCCCAGAAAACCCGTCTTTCAGGGCCTGGCGCAAACATCAGCCGGTCATGGGTTTCAATCACGTCGCCCAGTTCGGCGCGCAATTGGTCCTCGAACCCCACAGCGGCCAGATAGCCGGTGGCGTTCATGGGTTCGATTACGGCTTCAACGCCGTCCGGTGCGGAAAAAATCTCTGTCATGGGCTGCTTTTACCGCGCTTTTGAGGGCGGTAAAAGCAGCAAATAGAAACGCGATCTTCAATACTGCCCTGCCAGGACCGCATATGAATTGCGTTAACGGGGCATATGCCGCAAAGTCGCTGTTACCAGAAATCCTCGCGACGGACGGTAAAGCTATCGGAAAGCACGGCATATTCCTGATAGCCAAGCCGTGTCAGGGGCTCCAGTTTGCGAATATCAACCATGCCATCGGTGAGGATGCTTTCGTCAATATGCAGGCCAACAACGGTGCCAATTACCATGCTGTTGGGTTTTTCCGGGTTGGGGCTGGGCAGGTCAACAATCTGGAAAACCTTGCATTCCATATGGATCGGAACGCCCTTGACCAAATGGGGTTTGACCAGACTGGCGGGCATTTTTTCCAGCCCGGCATAGACGAATTCATCCTCTGTTGCGTCTAGCGGGGCCGAACACAGGTTAATTTCGCGCAACATCGATTTGTGGGTGACGGCGACGACAAATTCGCCGGTTGCCCTTGCATTGGCGGCACTGTCGCGCGAGGCACCACTGGCGCCAAACATCACCATCGGCGGGTTGCCGCAAATGGCGTTAAAGAATGAATAGGGGGCCAGATTGGCGTGCCCGTCGGGGCTGACGGTGGATATCCAGCCGATGGGGCGGGGGACGACACAGGCCTTGAAGGGATCATGCGGAAGATTGTGCGGGGTTTTACCCGGTTCGTAAAACATTTGGCATTCCTGTTCTGATTTTTGCCGCATTTCGTGGCTATCGAGGAAACGTTGCCAAAATAATTGACCTAAATTTTTTGCGATGCAACGAGAGTCTGGCGGGACTCTGCAGAAATCTTGAAATTTCGCGTCGCAGCCCGATTTTTCTTGTTCTGAGGAATCGGTAATGGCGAATCGGATTTGCCAGACAAAATTTCCCAGTCTTTTGCCGCTTATCAGTTAAGATTGTCTAAACAACTGAAATTCCATTTAAAGTGACGCGACTCCGCAATAATTTTCGGAGTCTGTTAACTTTTTGCGCTCATGATTCCCTCAAGTTTCAAGGGGGAACCGTGAAGGCATTATGACAAAGAAGCAAACATTACCGCTTGATCAGGTTCTGGTAGGTGACTGCATCGAGTTGATGAACGCGCTACCGGAAAAGTCGGTCGATCTGATCTTTGCCGATCCGCCCTATAATTTACAGCTGGGCGGTGATCTGCTGCGTCCCAACAACACCAAGGTTGATGCAGTTGATGACCATTGGGATCAATTTGACAGTTTCAAGCATTATGACGATTTCAGTCGTGAATGGTTGAAAGCTGCGCGCCGCGTTTTGAAAGACACAGGCGCGATCTGGGTGATTGGTTCCTATCATAACATCTACCGTGTTGGCACGGTGATGCAGGATATCGGTTACTGGATCCTGAACGACATTGTATGGCGCAAAACCAACCCGATGCCCAATTTCCGCGGCAAACGGTTCTGCAATGCGCATGAAACCCTGCTGTGGTGTTCCAAAAATGCCGAGCAAAAGGCGATTACCTTCAATTACGAAGCAATGAAGCAGCTTAACGAAGGGCTGCAGATGCGTTCGGACTGGTTGCTGCCGATTTGTTCGGGCGGGGAACGCCTTAAGGATGACAAGGGCAAAAAGGTCCATCCGACCCAGAAGCCCGAGGCCCTGTTGCAGCGCGTGCTGATGGCAACCACCCGCCAGGGTGATGTGGTGCTGGACCCGTTCTTTGGTACCGGAACCACCGGAGCGGCGGCACGTCGTCTGGGCCGTCACTTCATTGGGCTGGAGCGCGAGGAAGTTTACGCCACGGCAGCGCGGGATCGTATTGCCAAGGTTCAGATGCTGGATGGTGACAGCCTGGAACTGACTGAATCCAAGCGTTCCTTGCCGCGTATTCCGTTTGGCGCGGTGATCGAACGGGGGCTGTTGGCACCGGGTGAGAAAATTTATGACAATCGGGGCAATGTGGCCGCACTGGTGCGCGCCGATGGCTCGATTGCACATAAGGATGCCGCGGGTTCCATTCATCAGGTCGGGGCCCAGGTGCAGGGCGCACAGGCTTGTAATGGCTGGACATACTGGCATTACAAATGTGATGGGCGCCTGGTATCGATCGATAATCTTCGCAGCCAGTTGCGCAAGGAAATGGGTCAGATGCCGGCCTGAAAACACATGTAAGCCGCCTTTCTCACGATAGGCTGACAGCATTGTGAAGACCGAAACGCAGCATTGCGCGTTTCGGTCTTTTTGTTTTGAGGCAAAATCTGATATATATTACCAGTTGATAAGTTTAGTGGATCGGAGATGACAATGCAGATTGGTGGTTACGGTGCGGCTTATGCGCCCAATCCCATGCAGATCCAGCAAGCTGTTGCACCGATAGCTGAAACCGGTGGTAATGATTTGCAAACCCCGCCAGCGCAGCGTGTTGAACAGGCCGCCGAAGCCGAACGCGCGCAGTCCAAACCGCTTGAAAGCAGCGGCCGGGGTCAGATTTTGGATATCACCGCCTGATTTTGACGATTTTTCGTTAAAAAGGCCCGCGTCGATTTGGCGCGGGCCTTTTTCTTTGCCTGAGGCATCTGCTGACTTTGCGATAGAGGCCGTCGCTCCTCAGGCTTCATATGCTCCATCTGCTCTATTGGCCTGATATTGGCCCGGTCTGCCCTATAGGTGCTTTAAGGCGTGGCGGACGATTTTTTTCATAACGGTTGGCAGGGCGTAATCGGCCAATCCGTCAATCGTGGTCCAGACGCCATCGGGGCTAGCATCGTCATTCTGATCCACATAAGCCGCCAAAACCGTCACATCGAGATGAAAATGGGTGAAGGTATGACCAACCGTGCCTGATATTTCCCGCCAGTCCGCCGTAATGGGGGCCTGGTCGCGCATGATGGGGTCTGGTGCCTCAATTGCGCGCCATTCACTGCCGGGAATTTCATATAACCCGCCCAGAAGCCCGCTTTCGGGGCGGCGGCGGATCAGGATTTTGCCATCGTCGCGCTGTAGCCAAAAGGCATAGCCGACACGGGTGGGTTTGGCCGCCTTTTTGCGTTTGCGTGGCAGTTCCGGCGCGATGCCGGTTTTGCGCCCCTCGCAAAAGGCCTGCCAGGGGCAAATACCGCAGGCCGGGTTGCGGGGTGTGCAAATGGTGGCCCCCAAATCCATCAGGGCCTGGGCATAATCGCCGGGGCGGTCTGGCGGGGTGAGGGCGGATGATTTTTCCTTGATCTCCGGTTTGACATCGGGAAGCGGTGTTTCAAGGGCAAACAGGCGCGATATCACCCGTTCGATATTGCCATCCACCGGGCTGGAATGCCGGTTAAAGGCAATGGCGGAAACCGCAGCGGCCGTATAAGGGCCAATGCCAGGCAGTTTTAACAGGCCTTCTTCGGTATCGGGGAATTGACCGTTATGGTCCGTGGCAACAACCTTGGCACATTTATGCAGGTTGCGCGCACGGGCGTAATAACCCAGTCCCTGCCAGGCGTGCAAAACCTCGTCCAAATCGGCATTGGCAAGGTCGGTCACGGTGGGCCAGCGGTTCAAAAAGGCAGCAAAATAGGGGCCAACAGTAATAACCGTGGTTTGCTGCAACATGATTTCGGATAACCACACATGATACGGATTGGGCAGATCGCCGGGTTCCGAACGCCAGGGCAGGGTTCGGTGATGGCGGTCATACCATTCCAGCATGGTTTGGCGGAGTGTAATGATTTCTTGATCAGTGAAATGCACGGCGGTTCCGTGATATGTTATGCCAATTGAAAAATCGGCGAAATTGGTGACACGTTTGCTGCGACCCTACGGAAGACGCCGCAGCGAGCAAGAGAAAAGATTTTCCCATGAGCAAAAGCAGGAATGCCGGTGATACGTCTCGGGCTTCCGGAACGGATCAGGACAAGGCGCGGATTGCGGCAAAAAATGCGGCCCGCAAACGGCAGCGTATCACGCCATTGGCAGGGGATCGTGACCGCTATACCGGGTTGCGCAATGTGGCCCCGCTGGTGTCGAATTTAACCCGCCCGCTGGTGCGCAAGCGCGGTTTTTTCCAGGCGGAAATTTTATTGCATTGGGGTGAAATTGTTGGCCCGGCCCTGGAAAACTGCACCCTTCCGGTGCGCTACACGCCGCCGCGCGGTGAAAATGGCGGGGGTGGGACCCTGATGGTGCGGGTTTCCGGGCCAATGGCGCTGGAATTGCAGCATCGCATGCCGCAAATCATTGACCGGGTGAATACCTATTTTGGCTATCGGGCGGTGGAACGCATTAAAATGATGCAGGGCGAAATCTCCCGGCCGGAAAAACGCGTGCGCCGACCAGAACATGTTCCCGAGGGGCCGATCAGCCAGGGTAGCGAAAAAGTGATCAACGAAATCGAAGACCCGGCCCTGCGGGAAGTGCTATTGCGTTTGGGTCGTCATATCAGTGGTGCCGGAAAAGGCCAGGGTGGAAAATAACAGTATATCTCCCTGGTTGAATTAATCTGGCAATGATGTGTTTGCGATAGGCAGGTGGTGGCCGCTTTTTGTCGAATCAGTTTGCGGCAAAAGATCAACATGGATTTGCCCGATTTTGGGGTGATGTTTGCGACTCGTTGGTTTCACGACTTTTGCGGGGCAATGTTGACTTGGCAGGCGCAACCGGCTTGTAATCGCAAAAGTTTGTTTTAACGGAGGTTTCCTTGCTTAAGCCGTTCAAATACCTTGTCGCGGTGGTGGGTGTTGCCCTGGCGGCGTTGACCGCACAGGGGGCGCAGGCCCTGGAATATAAAGAACATGTCATGGGTGACAAAAATGCACCGGTGACGATTGTCGAATACGCATCCTTTACCTGCCCGCACTGCGCACGTTTTGCCAACGAGGTATTTCCCCAGGTCAAAAAGGACCTGATCGATACCGGCAAGGTGAAGTGGATTTACCGCGATTACCCGCTTGATGGTGTTGCCCTGCGGGCATCTGCCGTGGCCCAGTGTGCTGGCGATGACCGTTATTTTGGCGTGCTTGATTTGCTGTTCAAATCCCAGATGGAATGGGCACGCAGCGCAGACCCGATTGCCGGCATCAAACAGACGGTTCGTTTTGCCGGGATGGATGGCGCTGCCGTTGATGCATGCCTGGCCGATGAAACATTGATCAACGGGATCGTTGGTTCGCGCATGGAAGCCGAGCAGAAATACAATGTCAATTCGACGCCGACTTTCCTGATCGATGGCAAAGCGTATGCTGGTGAAAAAGATCTGGAATTTTTCACCGACAAGGTCAACGAACTGACCAAATAATTGATTGAAACTTGGTTTACCGGCGCGTTAAGGAATGCGCCGGTAAAAATACGGGCCTTTATCGGCCAGGGGAACTGATTGGTCCAATTCAAGTCGCTGCGCCTGACGGGGTTTAAATCCTTCGTCGATTCAACCGAATTGCTGGTCGAAGACGGGCTGACAGGTGTTGTCGGCCCGAATGGCTGTGGCAAATCCAATCTGGTTGAAGCGTTGCGCTGGGTGATGGGCGAAACATCAGCCAAGCAGATGCGCGGGTCGGACATGTCCGACGTTATCTTTGGCGGCACATCAACGCGCCCGGCGCGAAATGTGGCCGAAGTGGCCGTGGTGCTCGATAACAGCGAACATCGCGCCCCGGCAATTTTTAACGAACATGAAGAACTTGAAGTCGTCCGCCGGATCGAACGCGGCGGGGGCTCCAATTACAAGGTAAATGGCAAGGATGTGCGGGCACGTGACGTGCAATTGCTGTTTGCCGATGCCGCAACTGGTGCCCGGTCCAACGCGATGGTATCGCAGGGTAAAATCGGCGCGCTGATTGGGGCAAAACCCTCGCAACGTCGTTTGGTGCTGGAAGAAGCCGCCGGGATTACCGGGCTTCATTCGCGCCGCCACGAGGCGGAATTACGCCTGAAAAACGCCGAACAGAATTTGGAACGTCTGGAAGATGTTCTGGTAACGCTTGATAGCCAGATTGCATCTTTGCAAAAACAGGCCCGTCAGGCCCAGCGTTACCGCAAATTAAGCGAAAGTATTCGCCAAACCGAAGCCCTGCTGTTTCATATTCGCTGGCAGGAAGCGGCCAAGCGCCAGCAGGATGCCCGTGAATTATTGGTGGCCGGGGAATCGGCGGTTCGTGATTTAACCGGCGAAGTGACCCGGGCCACCACCGAACAGGCCCATATTGCCGCCAGCCTGCCCGATTTGCGCAAACAGGAAGCCGAAGCCAGTGCCGCCTTGCAGCGTTTGGTGATCGAGCGCGAAGGCCTGGACAAGGAAAAGCAGCAGATTGATACGCAGATGGCGCAGCTTCGCGCCCGTATCCAGCAGATTGATGCCGACCTTGCCCGTGAAGCCGAATTGGCAAATGATGCCCAGGGGGCGTTGGAAAAGCTGAAACGCGAACGCCAGGATTTGCGTGACGCCCAGGGCGGCGAAGATGATGAACTCGATGAAACCCGCGAACGGGTGGCTGAAAAAGCCCAGCGGGTTGAAGAACTTGAAGGCATGGTCGATGAATTGACCAGCCGGGCCGCGGCCGAGGACGCACGGCTTAAATCCGTTCAGCAGCGTTTGTCCGAATTGGGCGCACGCCGCATCCGCCTGACGGACCGCTATGACGAGGCGGTCGCCAAACTGGATGATATTCGGGTGGAAGCCGATTTCAGCGATGCGCTGGAAGATGCCGAAATGGCGCTGGAAGAATGCGAAGAAACGGTTGAACAGCGCAAAATGGCGATTGAAGAAGCCGAAATGCGCGTGGCCGACCTGCATGACCGCGAAGATGCCGCCAAAATTGCCGAAAATCAGGCCCGGGATGCCCAGCGCGATGTTGAATCGCGCCAGTCCCGCCTCAATGCCGAGATCGAGGCCCTCGAAGGCCTGGTTAAAGGCAGTGGTGATGGGCAATATTCCCCGATTATTGAACAGATTACGGTTCAGTCCGGTTTGGAATTGGCCATGGCGGCCGCCCTGGGCGAAGACCTTGATGCCTCCGATGCGCCGGAAGCGCCAACTCATTGGGCCGGTATGGACCCATTGGCCGATGACCCGGCCCTGCCGGAAAATGTGCAAGCGCTGGCAAAGTTTGTGCAGGCCCCGGCCTTGCTGAATCGTCGCCTGTGGCAGATTGGCGTTGTTGAAGACGACTCCACCGGCAACTGGCTGTGCAAAGAACTTAAAACCGGTCAGCGGCTGGTGTCGCGGGAAGGATCGCTGTGGCGCTGGGATGGATATCGCATTCTGGCCGGGGCGGAATTGCCTGCTGCGGTGCGGTTGCGCCAGCGGAACCGGCTGGATGAATTGCGTAGCGAGCGCGACGAAATTGACGATTTGGTGGAAGAAAGCATTGAACGGGCGGAACGGGCCCGCGAAACGCTTGACCGCCTGAATGATGAAATTGCCGAGGCCCGTGCCAGCGAACAGGAAGCCCACCGGGCCGCACGCGAAGCCGATGGGCAGCTTTCAAGGGCGCGTGAGGAAATTGCCAATATCAAACGCGATGCCAGCGCCATTGAAAGCCGCCTGCAAGCTGCCGAAGATGTGGTTAACCGTACCCGGCAGGATTTGGATGAACTGATTGCCGAGCAGGAAGAGCTGGCCGCCACCCCGCAGGAAAGCAGTGAAGGCCTTATCGAGATCAAGGCGGAGCTAAATGAAAAGCGCGCCGATCTATCCGATGCCCGTGCCGATCAGATGGAGGCACGCAGCCAGCTTGAGCGTATGCAGCGTGATATGTCGGGGCGGCGCAAGCGGCTGGAATTTGTTGAAAACGAAATTGCCACCTGGAACGAACGGGCGTCGGGTGCGGGGGACCGGGTTGCCCAGCTGCGTGAACGCCAGGAAGAGGCGCAAATGGAGCTTGAAGAGCTTGAATTGCGCCCCGACGAGATTGAAGAACGCCGCGCCATCCTGACCGACCGTGTCGCCCTGGCCGAGCAGGAACGCAAGGACAGTGCGGATCGCCTTGTCAGTGCCGAAACCGCCCAGCGCGATGCCGACCAGGCCCTGAAGGATGCTGAACAGAAACTGGCCGAGGCCCGCGAAGGCCGTGTGCGCTGCGAAGCCTTGCTTGAGCAGGCCGAACAGCACCGGCGCGATTTGATTGAACGTATCCGGGAACGGATAAATGCCACGCCGGACCAGTTGCCGGAACTGGCAATGCTTGATCAAAGTGAAAAATTGCCGTCGGAAGGCGACATCGAAGCCCGTTTGGGCCGCCAGACCCGCGAACGGGAAAATCTGGGCGCTGTGAACCTGCGCGCCGAGGTCGAACTCGCCGAAATGGAAGAACAGAAAAACACGCTTGTCACCGAGCGTGATGACCTGCTGGCCGCGATTGACAAATTACGCAACGGGATCAGCCAACTGAACCGTGAAGCCCGTCAGCGCCTGAATAAGGCGTTTGAGGAGGTCGATAAACACTTCCAGCAATTGTTTGTGCGCCTGTTTGGCGGGGGGCATGCCCATTTGATGCTGACAGACGCGGATGACCCGCTTAATGCCGGGCTGGAAATCATGGCATCGCCACCGGGCAAGAAATTGCAGCATCTGTCCTTGTTGTCCGGTGGGGAACAGGCCCTGACCGCGATGGCGCTGTTATTTGCCGTCTTTATGACCAACCCGGCGCCGATTTGCGTGCTCGACGAAGTTGACGCGCCGCTTGATGACGCCAATGTGGACCGTTTCTGCCGTTTGCTTGAGGCCATTGGCCGCCATGCCAATACCCGATTCATGGTGATCACCCACCATCGTATGACGATGGCGCGGATGAATCGCCTGTTTGGTGTAACGATGGCAGAACGCGGCGTGTCGTCTTTGGTGTCGGTTGATTTGCGTCAGGCGGAAGTTTATTCGCAAAAAGAACAGCATGAACTTGATTTGACCTCTTAGGGCAAATTAGGGCAAAACCGAAACCTGATGATGTATTTGAGGTGGTGAAACCTAGGAAAACCGCCGGTTGCAAGGGCTTTTGCCGTGTTTCCGGGGCGGGTGTGAAAGGAGTGATCCCGAACACACCTGAGGCTGTTTTAGGCTGTTTTTTCGATAAAAGTTGTTGTTTTTCAATTTGTTAAATGGGCTTTTCACTGCTGACGGCATCAGGGTTTTACGGCTTGACAGCCTATGGGGGGCTAAGTATGTTGCCCGCGCCTTTCCTTGTGTTGCAGGCAAGGCTGTCACAGCGGGGTTTGTCACAGTGAGCGAAGATAAAGATCGCGCTTCTCTGGCGGAACTGGATCGCAAACTGGCGGCCGTAGCTGGACAGCGTGAAGAAAAGCATGGCCCGGTTTCGGGCGGCCGGAAAAGTTCATCGGCGGGCATGGCTTTGGGCATGCGCATATCGGCAGAAATGATCGCTTCTACCGTGGTCGGACTGTTGATTGGTTGGGGACTGGACCGGTTTTTTAATACGATGCCTTTGTTACTTGTCCTTTTTGTCATTCTTGGGGCAGGTGCCGGGGGCCTTAACGCCTATCGCGCAGCCAAAGGCTATGATAGTGCCATTGGACTAGGGCGTGCGATGGGGAAGCCCAAGCAGGGGGACAAGGAATAATCCTTGGCCTGACAAGATTGAGCGAGGATTACGGTGGCTGGACCGCTAGAGCAGTTTGAAATCAAACCGTTGGCCGAACTTTCGGCAGGTGGCTTTGACATTTCCTTCACCAATTCCGCCCTTTGGATGGTGATCGCAGCCGTTCTCGTGACGGCGTTCATGACGCTTAGCATGCGCCGTGGCGCACTGGTGCCAGGTCGCTGGCAAGGTGCTGCCGAGGTGATGTATGAATTCGTCGCCAATATGCTCAAAGATAATGTGGGAACGGCCGGGCGCAAGTACTTCCCGTTTGTTTTCACGCTGTTCATGTTTGTGCTGTTCGGGAACCTTTTGGGGATGATCCCGCACGGCTTTGCCTTTACGAGCCATATTATCGTGACCTTCGCGATGGCTCTTGTGATTTTTATCGGTGTGACGATTATCGGTTTTGCGCGCCACGGAACGCATTATCTGCGTATGTTCTTTCCGGAAGGTGCCCCGATAGCAACCGCGATCATCCTGATCCCGATCGAAATCATTTCCTATTTCTCTCGTCCGTTCAGCCTGGCAATCCGACTTTTCGCTAATATGACTGTCGGCCACATCATGCTGAAAGTGATTGGCGGGTTCGTCGGACTTATCGGCATTTTCGGCGTGCTTCCCTTCGCGATGCTGACGGGGATTACCGTTCTGGAGTTCGGCATTGCTGCGCTTCAGGCCTATGTTTACACAATTCTCACCTGCATCTATCTCCATGATGCAATCCATATGCACTGACGTGCTTTGGACTGGTGTGATCTTTTCTTATTGCCTTTAAGAAATTCGAAAGGGTGAAGTTATGGAACTCGATGCTGCGAAAATGATCGGTGCTGGCCTGGCTGCTATTGGTATGATTGGTGCCGGTATCGGGGTGGGTAACATTTGGTCGAGCCTGATTGCGACCGTTGGCCGTAACCCGGCTGCTAAAGCTGACGTTGAACTTTATGGCTGGATCGGCTTTGCCGTTACCGAAGCTATTGCATTGTTCGCACTCGTCGTTGCGCTGATCGTTCTGTTCGGCTAATCGGCGCCTTTTGCGCGAATACTCGGCCCGGCGAGGGTTTACTCTCGCCGGCGTCGTTGAATTCGGGAGTAGGCTATGCCGCAGTTTGATATTACGTCGTTTCCGTCCCAGATCTTCTGGCTCGCTGTTGTTTTCGTCGTCCTGTATATCCTGATGTCGAAAATTGCACTGCCGAAAGTTGGTGACGTTCTGGAACGCCGTCACAAGACTATCGAAGACAACCTTGGCAAGGCTCGGGCGTTGAGAGACGAAACCGACGCCGCCATCGCACGGTATGAAGCAGCCCTGGCGGAAGCCCGGGAAGCCGCCCATGCCGATATTCGCGAAGCATCGGAAAAGGCTGCCGCAGAGCAGGCTGCTGAAACCGAGGCACTGGCCAAGAAAATGTCTGAAAAGACATCCGCAGCCGAAAAACGGATTGCAGATGCCAAGACTGCCGCCCTGGGTGGTGTGTCTGAGGCCGCGGCTGATATTGCCCGCGAAGCAACTGCAAAACTGATCGGTGTCAAGGTCCAGACCAAAACTGCTGAAAATGCAGTTTCGGCAGTCATTGGGGAGTAACCACCTTGGAAGCAGAACACGGTAGTTTCTTCACCAATCCGGAAACCTGGGTAACTTTTGCCTTTCTTCTGGTCGTCATTTTTGGCGGCATGAAGGTGGTAAAGGGTATCTCTGCCGCGCTTGATAAGCGTTCGAGCAAGATTTCCAATGAACTTGACGAAGCCCAGCGCCTGCGCGAAGAAGCTCAGGAGCTTCTGGCCAAATACCAGGCCAAGCAGCGCGAAGCTCTTAAAGAGGCGGATGAAATCCGTGCTCATGCCAAGTCTGAAGCCGATCGGATGCTGGCAAGTGCCAAGGCCGACCTGGAAGCGTCGCTCAAGCGTCGTGAACAGCAGGCAATGGACCGCATCAGCAACCTGGAAGCCCAGGCGGTGGCCGAAGTTCGTGCCCGTGTGGCCGAAATTGCCACCCAGGCAACCCTCGCAATGGTGACCGAAAAGGCCACCGGCGCGAAGGCGGAAGAACTGGTTGATAGTGCGATTGCCGAAATCAAAGGCCGTCTGAATTAAGTTTCAGCTTTGCATGTCAAAAGTTAGAACCCCCAAAGCGTCGCTTTGGGGGTTTTTTCGTTGCCTCCGTAGCGCTGGGCGGGGTGCCTTGGTGATAGGCTGCATCACTGTTTTTGCGCGGCCAGGATTAAAAATGGCGGGCGGCGACGGTGCATTTCCCATTTGGCATCGGTTGCGTCTTTTACCGGTTCGGGTTCCAATAATCGCGTGATCTGTAAACCGGCATCCAGCAGGCCATTGACATAGGTTTCGACGGTGCGGTGATATTTAATAACATCATCAACAAACCAGTGTGTCTGCCTGGGGCCTTCGTCGCGGTAATTGTCAATCGGCCAGAATTGTTCATTGCCGGCGTCATCCTGATGCCATTTCTGTGCGGCAAGGGCGGTGCAGATCGGATGTTCAACGGAAAATACCAGGCGACCACCGGGTTTCAGGCGCTTGGATATATCGCCAAGGGCAGCCGCGTAATCGGCAACATAATGCAGGGCTAATGACGATATAATCAGGTCAAAGGGTTTATCGGCACATTGGATTTCAGCCAGGTTTTCAATCGCGCCTTGGGCAAACAGGATTGCCGGGTCATCCGTCATGTGCCGGGCGGTCTCCAGCATCTTGCTTGAAACATCAATGGCCGTCACCGATGCCGCCTGTTGTTGCCGCGCATACCGCGCAAAGTCACCAAACCCGCAGCCTAGGTCCAGAATTTCCAGTCCCGTCAGGTTTTGCGGCAGCAGGCTGCGCAGGGCGGGCTGTTCAAGAACATCGTTCAACCCTGTGCCGGTCTGGCGCAAGGAACGGTATCCGTCATGGAAGGTCGGGTCGTCATAGATGTTTTGGATCGAAGGCATTGGACCACCATCAAACAGGTCGGGATTTTGTTTGTGACCTGTTTGATGGCATGTTGCAAGAATTGGGCAGACCGCAGATAGCCTACCGTAGGCCGCAGATAGCAGACTGCGGGGTGTTAGCCTTCAAATCGCTTCGCGCGGTCATGCGGGGCCTTAAAATCCAGATCCGGGCCAACAGGCACAATCCCGGTCGGATTGATCATGGTGTGGCTTTCGTAATAGTGGCCTTTGATATGATCAAAATGGACCGTTTCGGCAACGCCCGGCTGTTGATACAGATCCCGGCTATAGGCCCAAAGGTTGGGATAATCCTTGAGCATGCGGATATTGCATTTGAAATGCCCATGATACACCGGATCAAACCGTACCAGCGTGGTAAACAGGCGCCAGTCGGCCTCGGTCAGGGTATTACCCGCCAGGTAGCGTTGCGAAGAAAGCCGTTCTTCCAGCCAGTCCAGGGTTGAAAACAGGGTTGTGACGGCTTCTTCATAGGCCGGTTGCGTGGTGGCAAAGCCGGATTTGTAAACCCCGTTATTCACATCGTGATACACGCGTTCATTTACGGCATCGATTTCGGCCCGCAAATGTTCGGGGTAATAATCGCCCTCTTTGGCGCCCAGGCCGTCAAATGCCGTATTGAGAATACGGATGATTTCTGCGGATTCGTTATTGACGATGGTATTGTTTTTCTTGTCCCACAAAACCGGAACCGTCACGCGGCCGGTATATTCGGGGTCGGCATCGGTATAGACCTGATGCATGAAATCACGCCCGCCAAGGTCATCGGCCAGGTTATCTTCGGGTGAAAATTCCCACCCGTTTTCCAGCATGCGCCAATGCACGACGGAGACGGAAATCATGTCTTCCAGGCCTTTGAGTTTGCGAAAGATCAGCGCGCGATGCGCCCACGGGCAGGCATAGGAAACATATAAATGATACCGCCCCTTTTCAGCCGGAAAAGGCGCATCGGCCTCAGGGGAAATTTCGTTGCGAAAGGCGCTTTCCTGGCGTTTGAATTTTCCGCCGGTGGATTTCGTATCGTACCACTGGTCTTTCCAGATACCGTCAACCAGCAATCCCATAATGATATCCTTCCTGTTGGGTCGGCCATATTTTGACCAGCATGCGTCTTTAACGATGTTGCCTCTATTTTGGTGTTTTCCAAGTTGAAGGCAATGGGGCGATGTGACATTAATTTGTTTCCAAATAGGCAACAGTAATGTGGCAAAGCCTGACAGGTAAGGATAGGACGATGCTGATTGGTAATCTTGATGGCATGACGGTTTTTGCCCGTGTGGTCGAGGAACAGAGTTTCTCGGGGGCGTCGCGCAAGCTGGGTATGTCAAAATCGGCCGTCAGCAAACATGTCACCAAGCTGGAAGACAGCCTGGGCATTCGTCTTTTAAACAGAACGACGCGCCGTTTAAGCCTGACCGATGCGGGCGCGACATTTTACCAGCATTGCGCCCGGGTTGTTGAAGAAATCGAATCAGCCGAGCATGCCCTGACAGATTTGCGCGGCACCCCGCGCGGCGTGTTGCGGATTTCCGCACCCTTGACATTCGGGCAGCGTTTTTTGCCCAATGTCGTTGCCGATTTTATGAAGCTGTATCCTGGCCTGAAAATAGATATTCACTTGGCCGACCATATGGTGGACCTGGTCGCCGAAGGGTTTGACATGGCCGTGCGGATTACCCGGCTGCGCGATTCCAGCATGATCGCCCGTAAACTGGCCGATTTTCACGGTCAGATGGTGGCCTCGCCGGAATATCTGGCGCGGCGCGGTGTGCCCAAGCACCCCAATGATCTGACGGATCACGATATTTTGGCCTATAGCAATATGCCCAATCCCAATGTTCTGGAATTTGAAGGGGCAGAAGGGCCGATCAGCGTGCGTGTGCATCCGGCGATGTGGTGCAATAATGGCGAATTCACCGCCGTTGCCGCCAAACGCGGGCTGGGCATTGCCATCCAGCCCGAATTCATCATTGCAGAAGCCCTGCATAGTGGGGAGCTTGTGCCCATCATGCAGGATTATCAACCGCGTGTGGGCGGCGGGATTTATGCGGTTTACCCCGAACGCCGCCATTTGCCCACCAAGGTGCGCCTGTTTATCGATTATCTGGTCGAACGTTTTAATTCCGGCCTGGCCACCGAAATGCGTGGGCCGTGTGCCAAGGTTGAACGTGCCTTTGATCCCATAGAAGATCCCACCAAAGACCTGTGATTCCTACCGGCCTATAATGTAGGGGATCAGATTGGCTATTTACGCGGGGCAGTTTATCGCGTTTCACGCCGCCAGCCAAACAGGCACAGCAGCACCCCGATAACGGCCAGTGCGGGCAGGGGGAGCAGGCTTGTGGTGGTGCCAATCAGGGTACGGTAACTTTCGGTTTGCACAATACCGGCCCAGTTTGTGCCATGCCATTGACCATTGCGTTCAACCCGGCGCCAGTTGGGTGTGCCTTTTTCCAGCCGACCGATGAAGCCATTATTTTCGGCGACCGTTTTTGCCAGGATCTCGGTCGTGGAGGTGGTGTTGCGCCGTTCGCGGGTTAAAATATCGCGATCCACATGCAGGGCGGTTTGGATTTTGCCCTGGCTGTCGCGTGCGGTAATGCGAATCAGCCCGTGCTGTGCAATGGGAATATTGGCCTGCCAGGACTGGTCGGCCTGCCGGGTAAAGGGCGCACTGATGGCACGTCCCGTGACCGGGTCCTGTGCGGTTGCCATTTGCGGGGCCGGGCCAATTTTGCGCCAGGTCAGGGTCAGGGACTGACCATCGAGTGTGCGGGCGGTTTCGATGGTGTTTTCTTCCAGTGCCGGTTCTTTCATTAACCAGTGTGACAGGCGGCGCAGCAATTCGGCAATCGGGCCGCCGCCATCATGGCCGCGTTGCCACAGCCACATCTGGTCGCTGGTCAGGATGGCCGCCCGCCCATCGCCCACCCGCGACAGGGTCAGCAGGGGCAAATCATTAATGCCGGTCATCACCGTCATGGCCTGATTATTGGTTTGGCGTGTTTCAAGCTGACGGTACCATCTGCCCCATTTTTGCGTGTTCTGACGTGGCCCGGCAATGGCGGAGGTTACCGGGTGCATCCGCCCGGTTTCATTGACCTTGGGGACAAAGCCCTGTTCAAGGATGCGCCCGGTGGCAGAAAGCGGCATGAGCTGGCCCAATATCGTATTGGCCAGGCCATCATCCGCGACATATTCCGGCCCGGCCACCACCAGTGCCGCCCCGCCGCCCTGCACATATTCCACCACCTTTTCCAGATATTGCACCGGCAACACACCGCGCCGCTGGTAGCGGTCAAAAATAACCAGATCGAACTGTTTAAGGCGCACCTCGAACAGATCCCGAATGGGAAACGGAATAAGCGCCAGTTCGTTAATGGGCGTGTCATCGCCTTTTTCCGGCGGGCGCAAAATGGTGAAATGCACCAGATCAACCCCGGGATCGGCGCGCAGCAGGTTGCGCCAGGCGCGTTCGCCGGGATGGGGTTCGCCGGATAGCAGCAAGACCCGCAAGCGGTCCCGTACTCCGCTGGTTTCAAGGATCAGCCGGTTATTGCTGGTATCGGCCTCGTCGGGCAGGGCGGGCACGCGAAGCTCGGCCAAAACCGGCCCGGCATGGGTGATCGGAATTTTAACCGATGCTTTTTGATTGGCGGGCAGGTCAAATTGACGCACCGTGCCGTCTTCTTGCAGCAGGGTCACGCCAAGCGGGCTGCCCGGGGCAAGGTCCGGGTCTATGGCCTCGACAATAAACTCCGCATCTTTGCCGACAATGCCATAATCGACATTCTGGTGCAGCTGCAGGCGGCGGTCGCGTTCGTCCTGTGTGCCGGTGACAAGGACATGCAGGGGCGCATTCAGCTTCAGGCTGGCAGGGACATCATGCACCTGCCCGTCGGTGATCATGACCACGCCTGCCAGGCGTTCGCGCGGGATGCCGGCCAACAGCCGGTCCAGGGCGGCAAACATATTGGTTTGGTTGGTACCGGGGATATTTTCGATACGCAGGTCAATATCCGGGTCGTCATCATATTCCCGGTGTAAATCGGCAATTGCCTGGTCGGTCTGGGCGTCCCGGTTGCCCATTTTCTGGCTATCGGAGCGATCGGCCAGCACCAGCACGATGTCGCTAAGTTTTTCGCGTGACTGGTCGGTAAATTGGGGGGCCAGCAAGCCGAGCAGGATTAACCCCATCATCACCGCCCGCCAGATGGCACCGCGCAGGCGCAAGGCAAAGACCAGCAGCAAAAGACCGATGGCAATCAGGGCAAGTATCCCCAGCCAGCCGGTATCAATCAGCGGATTTATCTGAAAATTCTGCCAGTTGCTCATCGGCCCAACCTTTCAAGGATGGCAGGCAGATGAACCTGATCGCCTTTATAACTGCCGGTAAGCGCGTAAATCACCAGATTGACGCCAAAGCGCAAGGCCAGTTCATGGCGGCGCGGTGAAATGTCGTCTATCGGGTTGCGGGTTGCTTTGCCATAACGTTCCAGTTCCAGCCGGGTTTGCACCCAGGAAGCGGCCCAGTCATTGCCGCCAAACAGGACGGATGCCACGCCATCCAGCCGCGGGTCTGGCCGTGCATCAAGCCACAATGGGGCCTCAAATCGCCCATAGGCCTGATCGAGCAGGTAAAAACTGCGAAAAATCACATGGTCCGTGGGCGCGCGGGTCAAGGTTGGAATATCAACACCGGCCAGCAGGCGGCGCAGGCGGGCGGGTTCCACCTCGCGGTCGCGGCTGTCAATCAGGATCATGCCGCCATTGGCAAGATAGCGGTTAAGCTGTTCGCGCCCATAGGACGAAATATCGTTTTGTCCCTCGGTCAGCGGCCAGTAAATCAGCGGATAAAAGCTGAGATCATCGGTTTCCGGGTTGACCATGCTGGGCGGGGCCAGGTCGGCTGCGGTGCGGCGGCGCAATGTATCTGTCAGGCCGCTTAAACCGGCCTGGCTTAGGCGGTCAATGGCGGCAACACCCGTTTCCATATAGGCAAGGCGCGGATGCAGGGCCGCCTGAAAGTCCGCACGCGGGGTGGGGCCGTTTTCCTGGGCCGATGCCGTCTGTAGCGTGCCCATTGCAGCCAGTGCGATGCTAAGGCTTCCTGCCAGCAAGACCACCAGCATCCCCAACCGGTTAAAGGGGGATGATGTTTTATCCACTGAGGTTTGGCTGCGCTGTGAAATGCTTGTGTCGCTGCTTGCCTGGGATGCGGTTTTGCGCATTTTGCGCCCGTGGCGGTATCCCTGAAACCGGTTGGTCATCCCGGACAGAACAAGGATCAGCGTATCAAGCAAAAACAGGCAGAAAGCGGCAAAAACACAAAGGGCCGCCAGATCAAGCTGGTCATCATCGGCAAGGGTTTTGTGCTCTATTTGCCGGGGCCAGCGCATGGGACGATCCAGCCCTTTTATAAACGGCCCCAGATTATGGGCAACGGCCTGCCCATTTTGCCCGTAAATACCGGGCGGATGGCGCGGATCGGGGATATCTTTGGTGTTTTGCAGGCCCAAAACGGTCGGACCGGGCTGATGGGCGTGCCCAAACCCGTCAAGTATGGATTGGGGCGGCAAAACGGACTGAATATTGCGCGATGACGGGTTATCCGGGCTGGCAAGGGGCAGGATGCGCTGCCAGATTTGCACAAAAAGCCCCGACATCGGCAGGTTGGACCAGTCCGCCCACGGGGTGACATGGAACAGGACAATGCGACCGGCATTTTTGGCCACACTGGTAACAAGCGGTGTGCCGTCACTCAGCCGCGCCCATGTTTTTTCGACGATATCGCGGTCCGGTTCGGCCAGAAGCTGGCGATTGATGGTGATGTCGTCAGGAATGGGCAGGCCGTAAAACGGGCTGGTATCGGCAAAGGCGGCAAGATGTTTGGGGCGTTCCCACGACATGGAACCGCCAAAATCGCGGTTGCCCAGGCGCAAGGTCACGGGCAGAAAACGGTCTTCGGGGCTGCTGGCACTGTCGCTGGCAAACCGGACCAGCATTCCCCCTTTATCAAGCCAGCTTGCCAGTTTGATTTGTTGGCGGGCAAGGTCCGGGATTTTTCCGGTTGTTACCAGAATGTCCGGCTTTTTTGCCAGAAGCTCAGGAAGGGTTCCGTAAGTGATATCGGCATATGGCGATATCGCCCGATCCAGAAAAAAGTATCGGTCCGACAGCAAAACCGGCCCTGCGCCGGAATTGACAACAATGCCGACCGTGCGCCGTTGCCATTTTGCCCCGGTCTGAAACAGGGCGGCGGCGCTGTCTATGCCGGCCAGAGAAACGGTTTGAATGCCATTGGCAATATCGCCCGGCATTGAAATATCAATTTGGCTTGTTGTTGAACCGTCTTTTAGCGTTGCCGGGTGGCGCAAGATGACCTGGCCGCGATCATCGCGGGCGATAAGGGTGATCTGTTTTGCGTCATAAAGGGCCGGGTGGGTTATATCCACTTTCATGCCGTTGCGATTGCGGCTTAACCCGGAAAGCACGATGGTGTCGTTCCGGCCGCCAGCAAGGGGCTGTAGCACGATAAAAGAGGACACGGCAGAAAGGTCCGTGGCCAGGATATCCTTGCCCGGTGCGGCAATATTGTCGCTGATCAGGATGGCACCCGAAATTGCATTGAGAATGTCCTGCCGGGCCGAGATCATATCGTCCAGGGCGTGATAATCGGGGTTCCAGGGGCGGGGTTGAATACGGTCAAACGCATTTTGGCTGGCATGGGGCGACAGCGGGCCAGCAATAGCAGGCAGATCGACGCTGTTTGCCCCCGAGGCTTCGGGGGCGGTGATCGCAATGAAGATGGATTGGTTATTCAGGCGGGCCTGATTGACAATCTGTTTCATGCCTTGCTGGTATTTTGGCCAGTTGGCGGCACTGGACCAACTATTGTCAACCATGACCAGAAGCGCGCCATTATCGGGTGCGTAGTTTTTTTTGTTCAAGACCGGGTGGGCGGCGGCCAAAATCAGGCATAGCAGGATCAGGCTGCGCAATATGGTTTGCCACAGCGGGGCGCGTTCGGCATTGCGCCGGTTATTGGTGGCACCAAGCAGCAACCGTGCCGCCGGGAAATATATGCGCCGGGGTTTGCGGGGCGCACTGCGAATGACCAGCCACAAAACCGGCAATAACAGCAGGCCAGCCAAAAGGGCGGGATATAGAAATGTGATGGCGCCAAATGTCATGTCGGTTGCCCACGCCCGGCCGCAGGAGGGGACGTGTCGGTGCGATGGGGCATCGGACGTTCCGTCATGTGTTGGTAAAGGGCCATCAGGGTTTGGCTGGGGGTATTGGTGGTCACATGCAGGTCATATAGCCACTGGTTTTGCGTTGTGGCATCGCGAATGCGCGCCCGCCAGCGTGCGCTACGCCTGGCAAATTCGGCGTGCTGGTCTTCAAATTTTTCGCTGTGCAGGACAATGCTGTCATCCGTGTCGACAAAATTGATACGGCCGGTAAATTCGGCCGCGCATTCCGCCGGGTCCAGAACCTGTATTAATGCCCCGTCATTCTGATTATGGGCCAGGCGGCGCAGGCCTGCCGCCGGGGAACGGTCGGGGGCGGCATATTCCAGAAAATCCCCCAGGATTAAAACGCTGTGCCGGCGACCGGGATGAATGGCTGTTAGGCCCTGATCGGCATTGGCGGGCGCGTTTAGCATGGCGTGGCCCAGTTTTTCCAGTTGCTCATGCACGGTAATGCGGGTGTGGGGGGCATCAAAGGTGCCCACGGTTTCACCATTGCGCAGCAAAAGGTCGGCCAGGGCCAGGGCCATGACCATCATGCGGTCCGCTTTGGGGGGATGTTGTTGCGCCGAGGACCAAAAGGCCGAACGGCCAAAAACCGGCCATATCCAATAGGTGTGGCTGGCTTGCCATTCGGTTTGGCGAATAAAGGTGTGATCACTGCGGGCAGAACGGCGCCAGTCGATTTGGCCGGTCGGGTCGCCCGGGACATAAGGGCGAAACTGCCAGAAATCACTGCCCGGTCCGACCTTGCGGTTGCCATGCAGGCCGCTGCGCAATGCAGATGCCAGTCGACGGGATTCGTCGATCAGTTGCGGCAGGCGCGCCGCCAGTGAACGGGCGGCGGCAATCTGGTCGGGCAAATTGCGCGCAGGCACCATTATGCGTGTTGGTCCCTTATTTTGGACAGAATATCGGTAATCAGCGACGCTGCCGAATGACCATCGGCCCGCGCCCCATAGGTCAGGCCGAAACGATGGCGCAAAACCGGCACGGCAAGGGTCGCGATATCGTCAAGGGACGGGGCGAAACGGCCTTGCAGCATCGCGCGCGCCCGGCATGCCAGCGACAGCGACTGTGCCGCGCGCGTGCCCGGCCCCCAGGCAACATTATGTTTGATTTCGTCAAAAGGGGTGCTTTCCGGGCGGCAGGCCCGGCACAGGGCAATGATGGTATCAAGCACACGTTCGGGCATGGGCAGGCGACGAACAAAATCCTGTGCTTCGATCAGTTCATCGGTATGCAAAATCTGGCGCGGACGGGCGATATGGCGCCCGGTTGTTTGGGCAACAATCTGGCGTTCGGCATTTTGGTCCGGGTAGGCCAAGCGGACTTCCAATAAAAAACGGTCAAGCTGGGCTTCGGGCAGGGGGTAGGTGCCTTCCTGTTCCAGCGGATTTTGTGTTGCCAGCACATGGAAAGGCAAGGGCAGGGAATGGCTGTAACCGGCAACCGAAACCTCGCGTTCCTGCATGGCCTGCAACAGGGCCGACTGGGTGCGCGGGCTGGCCCGGTTGATTTCATCAGCCAGCAGCAACTGGCAAAAAACCGGCCCCTTGATAAAGCGAAAGGCGCGTTTGCCCTCGGCATTTTCTTCCAGCACTTCGGAGCCGAGAATATCGGCAGGCATCAGGTCGGGCGTGAATTGCACACGTTTGTCAAGAAGCCCCAGTGCCTTGCCCAGGGTATGGGCCAAAAGCGATTTGCCAAGCCCCGGTGCGCCAACCATTAGAACATGGCCCCCGGCAAGAATGCCAATCAGGGTTTGGTCAACGGCATCATCCTGGCCTAAGATGATGGATGCGATCATATCGCGGGCTTCGCCCAGGCGCGCGACGCAGGCGTCAAGGCGGGCGGCATCCTGCTCCAGGCTGCTTTCGCGGGACATACCAAATTCTTCAGGAAAGTGCTGCGTGTTTGTCATGGCCGTAAATTCTGCATCCTCTGTTGCATTGGATCTATCGGGCTGTCAGACAGACTGGACATTCCTGGATCGTAAACTAGCTAATATGCAGGGTATATTACAAACCTTGACCACAAGTGTATATCATGACCCAAAGCGATAAAACTGTCGATCTTGCTGAAAATCTCTGGAAACGTCTGCGGGATGGTAAACCACCAACCGGGCGTCATCCGCAAATATGCGGGGATATTCCGATGTCCATCGCGCGCGATGGGACATGGTTTTATCAGGGCGGGCCCATTGGCCGGATCGAGCTGGTCAAACTTTTTTCCACGGTTTTGCAACGCGATGAAGAAGGCGGTCACTGGCTGGTAACCCCTGCCGAAATGGCGCGGATTGCAGTTGAGGATGCCGCCTTTATTGTGGTGGAAGTGCGCCGGGAAGAGGCCGGCGAGGGGCAAGGCGAAGACGCAACCCGACCCGTTATAAAAATGCGCACCAATATTGATCAGTGGGTTGAGCTGGATGAAAATCATCCGCTGCGGGTGGAGGAAGATGCAAAAACAGGCGAACCTTCCCCCTATATTGCGCTGGATCGCGGGCTGGAGGCACGGCTGAACCGGGCCAGTTTTTATCAGCTTGTCGACTGGGCCGAAGAGATTGACAGCGAAGACACATCAGAAACGCGCATTGGCGTGTACAGCCACGGACGATTCTTTAAAATCGGTGCCGTAGAGAATGAAGAAAAATGACACCGGAACAGATTATTCGTGCCTTGCAGGTCCCGCGTGAGGGCCTTGAATTGCGGGTGGGCGACCATGCCGTGGATTTCCCCGGTTCCCAGTCACGTGCGCGCGCCTTTGCCGAAGGGGAACTCAGCGCACGTCCTGCCGCCGTGCTGGTGCCGCTGGTTACCCGCGAAACAGGCCTGTCGGTTATTTTAACCCGGCGTACCGCGCACTTAAAGGCCCATGCCGGGCAAATCAGTTTTCCTGGTGGCCGCAAGGAAGATGCCGATTCTGACCTTGAAGAAACCGCCCTTCGCGAAACCGAAGAGGAAATTGGCCTGCATCGGCGCCATATTCATTTGATCGGCCGGTTGAACGATTATTATACCGTGACCGGCTTTCAGGTGACACCGGTGGTCGGGTTGGTATCGCCCCCCTTTGATCTGGTGGCTGACCCGGGGGAAGTGGACGAGGTTTTTGAAGTTCCCCTGTCATTTGTCATGGAACAGCGAAATCAGAAATTGCAGACCGTGGAATTTGAAGGGGCAAAAAGACGATATTTCGCCATTCCCTACCGGCAATATTATATTTGGGGAGCTACAGCGGGGATGTTGGTTAATTTTAGCGATCTTTTGCGCAGATTTGGTGATATGCCGCAGGGACGCTGAATTAGGGAAATCTGAAATAGTGTTTGTGCATCCGGGGTTTATCTGTTCCGGTAGCGTGCATGTCCATGACGCCGATGGGATCGGCCAGAAAGAAAGTTGCCATGCTACGTCAAATTATCCAGGTCGTCCTGCCGATCATTCTGCCCTTTGCGGTCTATTTGATCTGGCTGAAATATGCACGGGCAAAGGCTATCCGCGAAGGCCATGATGTTGTGCCGCCCTGGGACCAGGGGCCGTGGATTATGCTGTTTTTTATCGGTGTTTTGCTGGCGGGCAGTATTTTGATTTTCACGGCATTAACCAGTGGTGCCTCACCTGATTCGGTTTATCATGCGCCCGAACTGAAAGACGGCGTGATCACACCGGGATATTTTGAACCCAAAGACCCCAAATAAAACCTGATAAAACCTGGCCTTCTTCCGCTTTCCTTTCTGGCGCCGTCTGTGCCCGTTAGCTGTGTGTTTGTCGAATTTCTAATCCGTTTCCTGCAAGAACCCGCATGACAAAATTGGAACCCTCCGGGCATCTTGCCCCTTATGGCGTTATGGCCGCCCCGGAAACACGACACCTGTTTTCCGTGCTTGCGCATAAAGGCGGCACGGCCCGCTTTGTCGGCGGTATCGTCCGCGATACCTTGTTGTCGCGCGAGCTGGCGGATGTTGATATTGCCTGCGATCTTAAACCCGAAACCATCATGGCCGCCCTTCAGGATGCCGGTATTCGCGTTATTCCAACCGGTTTGCAGCACGGGACGATCACCGCGATTATCAATGAGTACAGTTACGAGATCACGACCTTGCGGGTCGATGTCACAACCGATGGCCGCCATGCCGATGTTGCCTTTACCGATAATTGGCTGCTGGATGCCAAAAGGCGGGATTTCACCTTTAATGCCCTTTACGCCGATATTAACGGCACGATTTACGACCCGTTTCACGGCGAAGCCGATTTGCGGATTGGCAAGGTGCGGTTCATTGGGGTGGCAGAAGACCGCATTGCCGAAGATTACCTGCGTATTTTGCGGTTTTTCAGGTTCTTTGCCCATTATGGCCGCCCGCCGATTGATGCTATTGGCGCGGAAGCCTGCCGTAAGGGGGCGGTGGGCCTGCATGATATTTCGCGCGAACGCATCCGCGATGAAATGTTCAAATTACTGCGCGCCAAAAGCCCGGCGGCAACCGTGGGGGATATGATTGGGTTTTCGGTGTTGCCGACCATATTGCCGGAGCTGACCAATGTGGCGCGCCTGCGCATTGTGGAATGGCTGGAAACCACGGCCCTGCACGATAGCGCCATTTCGATTGATCCGCTGCGCCGGATGGCTGCCCTGTTCATGACGGATCGCAGCGGCGATGAGGCGATTGCCCATGCCGCGCAATTTGCCCGCTCGCTGCGCCTGTCAAATGATGAAATTGAACGGTTTTCGCTGATGTGTGTCAGCCATCATCTGATTGATAATGTCATGGAGGTGAAACGCATCCGCCGGCATTTATATCATATGGGGGTGTCGGCCTTTCGTGACGCCGTCATTATGGCATGGGGCACCCATGCCACCCGCGCGGGGCGCCCAAAGCCGGGCGAAAACCAGCGTTGGCAGGATATGCTTGATGTGGCAAATGGCTGGCAACAGCCCGAGCTTCCCTTAAAGGGGCGCGATATTTTACAGGCCAAACTGGTGCCTGCCGGGCCGCAAGTAGGC
>JBNKVZ010000002.1:0-88290 GCA_050299455.1 Thalassospira sp. | reverse complement strand
GTTTACGCGCCAATTCCGATCCATTGACCGTAATCGCGTCCCGCCAGCCATGTTTTTGAACAAGTATGTTCACTCCGCGCACGGTCTCGGGGATGCCCGGAAGGTTCAACGATGCGATTTCAGCAGGCGAATACCATTCCTGCATCACGCCAGCCCCTTCCACATCTGATATTCAGCATCGGCCATTGCCTGGGCCTTGCGGCTCCGCTCCTGCCATGCCAGATGGCGCAACCCGTGCAGGTCGCGCTTGGGCACCACGGCCAGTCCCAGCGGGTCAAGCTCGGTGCCAATCACACGCGCGTCTTTCGTCACGGCAACCAGGGCAATGGCGCGTGCCAAGCTGATATTATGATCGCCCCGTGCCTGTGTCGCATAGGCGTCCAGCATCGCCTTCGATACCGGATGCCCCAAAAACGCGCTCATGGCCGGTGCCAATTCGTCCCGGCTCAAACCGGACTCCCGCATGACCTCAGCAACCATGCGGCTGATACGCGCAGCAACATTACTGGCGCGAATGCGGCTTTTGTCCTCAAACTGCACCCCAACTTTGGGCGGTTCCCAATCGTTAAAAAGGTCCAGTGTCCCGCCATCTTCCCTGCGCTTGACCATTACGCGACCTCCGCCATATCAGGCCTGGCAAGAAGGGCGCTCAAAACAGCCCGGTCGCCTTGTGACAGGCTGGCGACAAAATCACGCCTGACCGGTGCACCGGCGTGCCGCCAGGCATCCATCAGTTTCTTTAATTGCTGCAAGGCCGGGTCCGGCACTTCTGTAGGCCTGCCACCAACCCGCGCAATCGCGGCCTTGACTGACTTCACCCCGGCATCCTCGCGCAGGATCAAATCAACTATTTTCGCCTGTTGTGCCGGTTCCTGTTTGGCAAGCAGCAAAAGCTCATTCTGGTTTTTGGAAAATGCCGTTCCGGCTAAAGACTTGCGAATTTCCGGCGGAATTTTGCGCGCAATCGTCACCGCACGTTCAATGGTGCGCGGATTAAGGCCGGTTTTTTCCGCAGCATCCTTGCTAAACGACATCGTGTCGTTTGGCAGATCATCCTTCGTGTGCTGGTTTTTTGCGCCCTTCTTTGTTTCAGGGTGCAGCGCCTCGTAAACCGATTTGCGTTCTGCAAGAAAAACCGCGCGATCAAGCGGGTTCAATTCATGTCTTAAAAGGTTCTCATCAATCTCGAAAAGACGCGCCTGCAGGTCTGACAGATTGTCGTGCACCTCGGCGGGAATTTCCGTCATGCCAGCCAGTTTGGCTGCCTCCAGCCGGTGTGCACCGGCCATCAGCGAATAGCTCGGGTGCAAGTCTCCCTTTTTGAAAAACTTGCGAACCGCAATGGCCTGCAAAACCTTTCCGCTTTGGCGCATGCTTTCCGCCAATACGGTTACGTAATCAGCATCAACGGCACGTAACCGTTCTCCAACCTCAATTGCCGATATTTCAATCATTTGCGACATTCAGAACCCCTTAAGAGACTTAAAAAACAAATTAAGAGACCGGCGGCGGCGCGGGGGATGAGAGGGGGATTTCACGCCGCCGCCGTTTCCCCTATGCTCGGCAGCGACCAGACAAACCGCTCACAGGGGAATTCATGAAATAGTCAGGCAAATCACCACCGTTCACGCTGCTTCTCCTTTTAGACAGTGACGCAGGCGGGGCCGGGCATTATAGTTCTCGGCAGGTTGAGGCTTGAGGCGCTCACCTGTGCGACTGTCAAACCGTGAGGGCCAGATTTTGCAGGCAGAAAGGCCCAATGCGTCTGCAATGGCCGCTTCGCCTTCTGCATGCGGCACCCGTGCTGCTTTGCAGGCTGTATCGGTCGGGAGTTGGTACTTCCGGTCAATATAGGCGAAGGTCATCCCCTTACGGTTCAGTAGAAACCTGATTTCCTCTGGTTGCTTGTCGCGCAGACGCGCCATTTGTCTTTCCTCGCTCCGACCAGCCCCGCCAGGCTGGTTTGTTTTGAGTGTTTAATTTCAGGAACAGGAAAAACATAGGCCGAGTTTTATCGTCTTTCAACCGAAAAATATCGTTCCATCCTGATTTGTAACGGAATATCTCGGTTAATTCGGTCAAGTTATTGAAATAAAAAAGAATATGCCAAAGATGGAACACGAGAAAAAAGATGGAAAACAGGTTCCAGCCTATAACATAGAGCTTGGAACCCGGATTTCCTCGGTCATAAGACAATTTAAAAGTTTAAAAGAAGCCGCATCTCACGCCGGAGTGACCGATGAAACTCTGGCGGCATGGAGGGACGGCAAAACAGAACCGAAATTTATCGGTTTGCAAAAGCTGGCTGTTGCAGCAGGTGTTAGTCTGGACTGGCTGGCATCCGGCATTGAGACACTTCCAGAACAGACGACGCAGAGCCGCAAAGACACCGACACAGTGCTCGTACCGCACTATGATGCCCGACTTGCGGCGGGGGACGGGGCGTTAAATGGCCGGTCAAACATCATTGGGTACGTTCCGTTTTCACGGGATTTTTTCCACAAGAAACTCGCGGGAATCAACCCGGACAGGCTGATTATCCTTGATGTTGCGGGCGATTCGATGGAGCCAACCGTAAGCGACGGCGATCAGGTGTTGATCGACACCAAACAAAAGGAACTGACAGACGGCATCATGGCCTTCATACTGGGCGAGACCGCGCACATAAAACGTCTGCGCCTCTTTTTTGACGGGCTGGAAGTGATTAGCGACAATCGCTCCCTCTACCCGTCGCAGCAGGTAACGCGCGAACAGATGTCAAATGTAAAAATCATCGGTCGCGCCCTTTGGGTGGGGCGTTTTCTTGTCCGATAGGTCGGGGGAAATCAGCGGTGAAATTTCTTAAATATGCCGTATTAACAGCCACTTGCTGTCTTTTTGCCGCACCGGCTTTTGCCAAACAGTCAGGCATCAACCAGTGGAGTGCCTCTGAATCAAAGGATGCCATAACGGACGAACTTCTTGTTACCGCCGGTATCGCAGCCCCCGAAGGGGTTCAATTGCTGTTCCAGTGTTCACAAGGCCATTTTGTTGCTGTGATTGTCGGCTACCTGCCGAGCGTGAAACTGAAACTTTTGTCAATGGAGGACACTTTGCCAGTCGCCTGGCGCATTGACAAAGAGCCTGCGGTAACGGAGACATGGATCACCTTGGGAAAGGATGCTGCCCTAGCCTCGCTTGACGCCACCAATTTTGCTTTTTCGATTTTAAAAGGCGGCGACAAGCTAGTGTTTCGCGTTCAGGACATCACATCGACCGTGCCCTTAAAAGGGGCCGCAGAGCAGATTTCCCTCCCACTCAAGGCCTGCAACATCAAACCGTAAAAGCATTTTAAGAACCCGTTCAGAGGCTAATCCCCGACTTTTGATAGCCAATTGTTAAAGCAGGCCTGACTACAAAATCATTTGGCGAAACACCCCCGAACGGGTCTGCCTCCAAAAACAAAAAGACGCGCCGCACATTCCCGCACGTCGCACCAAAATCTCCGTTTTCCCGCCATCTATCCCGCAACATCCCGCCTCATCCCGCCTCATCCCACCATATCCCGCCTCTCTCTAGGTTCTAGTGTCGGTTAACAACCGGGCGGAAATGCCAAAACAGATCGCCATGACGGCAACACCCGCCCGTTATTGCGGCAGGATTGTCCGCTGAATTTTGCTATCCAGCGCCTCATACCCGAAATAATGGATCACATCATACAGCTCTGCCCGGGTTTGCATTTGATCGACAGTTCCTTCAGCCGTGCCGGTTGAGGCCAGTTCGTCATAGAACTTTTCCATCGCACGGGCGGCAATCCGCAGGCCGGAAACCGGCCAGATCGCCATCGCATATCCCATTTCATCAAATTCCGCCGCCGAGGTTTGCTTGGTGCGGCCAAACTCGGTCATATTGGCAAGCAAGGGGGCGTCAATCGCGGCAGAAAAGGCACGGAACTGTTCTTCATCGTGCAGGGCTTCGGGGAAAATCGCATCAGCACCGGCCTCGATATACAGTTTTGCCCGGGCAATTGCGGCGTCAATGCCCTCGCTTGCCGCGGCATCGGTGCGGGCAACAATGCGCAAATCACGACGGGCCCGTGATGCCGCAGCAATTTTTTCCGCCATATGTTCGGGCGAAACCAGTTGCTTGCCATTCAGGTGGCCGCATTTTTTGGGCAAAACCTGGTCTTCAAGCTGCACGGCGGCAACACCCACATCTTCCAGTTCGCGCACCAGACGCATCACGTTAAGCGCCTCGCCAAACCCGGTATCGCCATCAACCAGCAAAGGCAGGCGCGTGACACGAACAATGGCTTGCGCGCGCTTGACCAGTTCCTCCATCGTGACCAAGCCAAGGTCAGGCAAGCCCATCGATGCGGTCAATGCCGCCCCCGAAAGATACAAGGCCGTAAAACCGGCCTTGCGGGCCAAAAGCCCAGCCATTGGGTCATGGGCACCGGCAATCGACAAAAACCGTTTTTCATCCCAGTATTCTGCCATTTTCGCCCCAAGCCCGGTTGGCATTGGCTGTTCCAGCCATACGCTTGCGCTGTTGTTTTCGTCTTGTGTCATGACAACTCCGTCTTCCGTAATCTATGTCAGGTTTGAACAAATGGAGGAATACAAACAGCCCCTTCCATCAGGCGGCGCTGGGTGCGGTAAAGAAAGGCACGCTCGATCTCGGGAACTGCGCCTGTGGCATTGGCGGACGTATCAGGTGCCGTGCCGACCGTGACAACACCGCTTGGCGTGCCAATCGGCAAATGCGCAATATCGCACCTGGCAGGGGCAATCATTTCGGCAATGAGGCTGCCGGGAACGGCGGCGGCACAGGCAACGGCCAAAGACCCGGTAATCGGCACGGCTTTATGCGGCTGCCCTGCCGAAATCATGCGAATGGTCAAGGCATGATCGGCTGCCATGACCGGCTGTTGTGACAAGTCATGATAATTTTGTGCCGGCGCAACAATGGCCACCTTGGGAATCGCCAGGATTTTCGCCGCTTCGCTGACAGAACCGGCAATTCCCATCGCAACCGATGCCGCACAGCGAATATCTTCAAGACGCACCATCGTTTGCGGATCATTTTCAAGAATGTGATCCATAATTTCCAGGCCAAGACCAACAGATTGCGCGGTGACAAAAACAGAAGGGATACCGGCATCGATCAGCGAGGCCTCACAGCTTCGCCCATCAGGCAAATCAAGCACCGTTCGCGCCGCCCCGGCGGGCAAAAGCCCACGCCCCAACGTCCCTGCCGGATAAAAGAAATCCAGCCGGACCGGCGCCCCGGCCCCGGCAACACCAGGGATCGATAAATCCCCCGCCACAACAGCCTCACCATCTTGCACGGCAAAGGTGCTATGGATGATTTTGTTGGTATTGGTGTTAAAAATCCGAATGGTGACATCGCCGTCAGCAGGGCGTGGCACCAGTGCCTCGTCGACCGCAAACGGCCCGACAGCGGAACTCATATTGCCGCAATTACCACTGAAATCAACGGTATCGCCAGTGACAGAAACCTGGGCAAAGGTGTAATCAACATCGGCGTCATCGCGGTCGGACGGGCCGATAATGCAAATCTTGCTGAGTGATGAAATACCACCGCCCATGCCATCAAGCTGGCGGCCATTCGGATCAGGACTGCCAAGCATCGCACAAAAAATGGCCGACCATTTTGCACGATCGGATGGAAGATCGCCTTGTTTCAGCATCACGGCGCGCGATGTGCCCCCGCGCATGAAAACGGCAGGTATCCGGTGCTGTTTCATGGCGCGGAATCCCCAGCGTCAAGTTGCCCCCTTAAGGCATTCCAGCTTGCTTCGATATGGCGGCGCATCAAAAGGGCGGCGAGTTCATCATCGCCGTTCAGGATCGCATCGGCGATATTTTCATGCTCGCGCAATGCCACCCGCCCCCGGCCGGCAACATGTCGATGCTGGCGGCGCAACAGGGCAAGCTGCGGATAAAGTTCATCTGCAAGCAAATCCCGCAACAGCGGATTCTGCGCCATTTCCGCAATCACGATATGAAAATCGGCATCCTTGCCATTCTGCAAATAGGCCCCGGCCGGATGGGCGGCAATCGTTTCGGCATGCTGGCCCAACAGGGCAATCAAGCCCTGTGCCTGCGCTTTATCTGCCCGGCGTGCCGCCCAACGTGCGGCATCGGATTCCAGTGCGGCCCGCAATTCATACAAGGCGCGCGCATCATCTTGCGAAAACACCCGCACCCTGGCCCCGATATTGGGCAGAAACGACACCAAACCAGCCCCCGCAAGCTTGCGAAGGGCATCACGCACCGGGCCGCGGCTTACGGAAAAGCGCGCTGCCAAAGGCACTTCTCCCAGGCGCTCGCCCGGCGAAATACGCCCCGACAAAATATCCTCGCGCAATTCCGCTTCAAGTGCGGACCAGGCTGAACCATGCTCAACAGGCATCATTGTTAACAATAACTCCTGATTTTGAAAATCACGAAACGGACCATAACAGTCTCTTTAATGTCTTTTACAACGAAAAACTGCGATTATCATAGCATTTTTTAACTTGACTTATGGCCCCATATTCACCCCAACTATAGAAGAAATTAAATATTGTTAACAACGAAGGTGCGCACAGAACGCACCCAGCCATACATGGAGGAAGAAATGAGGCGTAAAATTTTATCAATGACATCCGCGATTCTTTTCGCGGCAAGCACATTCGCAATGTCATTGGCCCCTGCCCCGGCCCAGGCGGCAGACAGCAAATGGCCCGATCAGCAAATTACCTTTGTCGTCGCGCTCGGCCCGGGCGGCTCGGCGGATCGCACGGCACGTGCCGTTGCACAGCGCCTTCAAAAAGAACTTGGCGTGCCCATTCGCGTCATCAACCAAAAAGGGGGTGGCGGCCATGTCGGCCAGACCTATTTTTTAAACATGCCCGATGATGGCAGTTTCTTCCTGGCAAGTTCGATCCACCCCTATATTAGCAACGCCATCCTGCAGGCGGGTGCGGATTACAGCCTGGATGATTTTGCCTTTGTGAATGGTCAATGGACGGATGTTGACCTTTTTGCCCTCAATGCCGACCTGCCCTATACGTCGCTTGACGAATTTATGGCGGCAATCAAGGAAAACCCCGGCAAAATGCGCATTTCTGTCGTGCCGGGCTCCACAGGATATATCAATACCCTGCAATTGCTTGAGGCCTATGACCTTAAGGAAGATGACGTCAATATTGTCACCTACCAATCGGGCAGTGCCGCGCGCACGGCCGCCGCTGGCGGGCAGGTTGACATGACTGTTCTGGGTGCAGATGGCAGCATTTCAATTGCGGAATATATCCGCCCCCTTGCCATTGCCGCAGACAAACGTGTGCCAACCTGGGATGCCCCGACCCTGAACGAAGTTCTCGCCAAACATGGCAAGAAAGTCGCCCCGCTGGTTGGCTCCATGCGTGGCATCGCAGCCCGTGCCAGCTTCAAGGAAAAATACCCGGAACGCTTCGCGACCTTTACCAACGCCTATAAAGCCATCCTCAGTGATCCGGCCTTTGTCGCCGATCTCAAAAAACAGGGCATTGGCAGCGACTGGCTTGGCCCGGAACGGACGACCGAAATCATCAAATCAAATTTTGAAATCCTGAAACGGTTCAAAGACATCGGAAAGTAATCCGGCCGTGAAGTGTGCACCCGTTGCACACTTCGCTTTTTCCATTCCACTTTGTTCCGCCCGTTCAGGAGCACCGAAATGTCCGGTCGCCAGTCAAACCTGTCATTCTCTCATTTAACCTTTCTCCTCCTTGTTGCCGCAGCCGCCCTGTTTTTGAACTGGAGCGCTGTTTCCGCCTCAACCAAACTTTATAACCTGGTGGTTGTTGTCCCTGTCGGTATCGCCCTGATCGGGTTGGTTGTGGGGATCATTATCAAAAATCTGCGCAGCACCAACACGGCACCCGCCAAAGACGCCGTTGAACAACGGGCAGACCGTCGAACCACGATGATTGACCTTGTTTTGCTGGGCCTTTTTGCCGCCCTTTGCTTCGGCCTGACCACTGTTGGCTTTGACATCGCGACATTTTTGTTTGTCTGGGTCGGCATTCTGATTGGCGGCGAAAGACGCTGGTGGCTGCCGCCCCTTTACGCCGCCCTTTTTACCCTGCTCCTTGTCGAAGGTTTCGGATCGCTTTTCCCGTTCCCCATGCCGTTACTGGTTCTTTAACATGATCGACAGCTTTGCTTTTTCCCACGCCCTTGCGCTGCTTTTTACCGATTTCAGCCCGTGGTTATATGTCATACCGGGCCTGATCATCGGCCTTGTTTTCGGGGCAGTACCCGGTTTGCAAATTTCGATGGCGATGGCTGTCTTTCTGCCAATCACCTGGTCGATGGACTTTCTTCAGGCCATGCTTTTCCTGACATCGATTTTCACAGGCGGGGCTTATGGCGGCGGCGTTACCGCAATCCTGATGAACATTCCCGGTTCGTCATCATCGGTCGCCACGGCCTTTGACGGGCACCCAATGGCCCGGCAGGGCAAGCATAACGAAGCCCTTGGCCTTGGATTGGGCGCATCGGTTTTCGGGGCCTTTTTTGGCTATATCCTGTTATTGCTTCTCATTCAGCCCCTTGCCTTTGTCGTTTTAAAGCTGGGTCCGCTGGAAATGGTGATGGTGGTCATGTGGGGCCTAACCCTGATTGCGACCCTTAACCACGGGGCTGTTGCCAAGGGGCTTGTTGCCGGATTATTTGGCCTGCTGCTAAGCCAGATCGGCATGTCGACAACCGGCATCATGCGCACCACCATTGGCAACCCGTACCTGATTGACGGGATCGCCGTGGTTCCGGCCATGATCGGCATTTTCGCCGCATCCGAGCTATTGCGATTACGCGGCAGCGCCTATCTGGTGGATGCTCGCGAAAACCGCAATATCTCGTTTCGTAAATTAATTAACGGTTTCATCATGGCGTTTCGGCGCCCGGGTGTCCTGTTGCGCGGCAGCGTCATTGGCGTATTGATCGGCGCGGTGCCTGGCGTTGGATCATCGGTTGCCAACCTCGTTGCCTATGGCGAAGTGCGCCGCAGTTCCAAACACCCGGAACGGTTTGGCAAGGGCGAGCCTGATGGTGTGATTGCCGCCGAATCTGCCAATTCCAGTTCCGAAGGTGGCTCCATGACGGCCTTGCTGGCCCTTGGCATTCCCGGTGGTGCCGCAACGGCGGTATTGCTGGCAGCCTTTTCATTCCACAATCTTGTCGGCGGCCCTGCCTTTATCCGGGATCAGCGCGACATTGTGTATTCGATCATTGTTGGCAATATGGGCCAGGTCTTGCTGCTGGCGGTAATCGGTTTGTTGTCGTTACGCGTGCTGGGCATGATTGTGCGTGTACCGCTGAGTTATCTGGTGCCGTCGGTTTTGGCCTTATGTGCATGGGGCGGTTTTGGCATTACCGGCACCATTGCCGGGCCGGTAACGGTCATGGCCTTTGCCGGTATTGGCTGGCTGATGCGACGGCACGACTACCCGGTGGCGGCCACCGTCATCGGGCTGTTGCTGGGCCGTATGACAGAAGGTGAAATCGTCCGTACCTTGCAAATTTCCGGCGGCAATCCTCTGTCCTATCTGGTGGAAAGGCCAATCGCCATTGTTTTGCTGGTAATGTTGATCGCGGCCGTTGCCGTGCCGCCCTTGCTGCAAATGCGCAAACGTAAACGCGCGCAAGCCAAGCAAAGTTGACTTATACCAATCTGCACTGATCACAACCGATCAGTGCAGCCCTCAACCGACAGGCGGGCTTCTCCGAAACCCTCGCCTTGCGCGACATAGACTGCGCGGCACCGTCGCGCCGAACCCGTATAAACAACACCACAAACGAAAATCCCCCGAAGGTTGCTACGCACCTTTCGGGGGATCGAATAATTATTTTACTTGGTCGCGCAGCGAGGCTGGCACCAGAGAGATTGCTCTCTAATCAGCCAGACCGGCAAGGCTGCGGGCGAAATTGCGAGCCTCGAACGGGCGTAAATCTTCGGCGCTTTCGCCAACGCCAATGGCATGGACCGGCTTGCCAAATTTTTCGGCCAGCGCCACAACAACACCGCCCTTGGCCGTGCCATCCAGCTTGGTCACAATCAAACCCGACACATTGGTGGCTTCGGAAAACAGCTCTACCTGGGAATGGGCGTTTTGGCCGGTGGTGGCATCGAGCACCAACAGCGTATCATGCGGGGCGGTTTCATCGCATTTGCGTATCACACGAACGATCTTTTTAAGTTCGTCCATCAGGTGTGACTTGTTCTGCAAACGCCCTGCCGTATCAATCAGCAACAAATCCATGCCCTGCTGCTTTGCCTGTTCGATGGCATCATAGGCCAGGCCTGCGGCATCCGCCCCCGTATCACGCGAAATGACCGGGCAATCTGTGCGCTCGCCCCACACCTTAAGCTGCTCGACCGCGGCAGCACGGAAGGTATCGCCCGCCGCCATCATCACCTTAAGGCCCTGATCCTTATAGGATTTTGCCAGCTTGCCAATCGTCGTGGTTTTACCCGACCCATTCACGCCGACCACCAGCACCACATGGGGCTTGCGCGCCGGATCCAGCACCAGCGGCTTTGCCACCGGTTCAAGGATTTTGGCAACTTCTTCGGCAATGAATTCCTGGATTTCGGCCGAATCCACTTCTTTATCAAAGCGGGTTTTAGCCAGTTCACCACTCAGCTTGGCTGCCGTGGTCACGCCAAGGTCAGACGTAATCAGCAGGTCTTCAAATTCTTCCAGCGCATCATCATCAAGACGGCGCTTGGTAAAGAGATCGGCAATGCCGGTGGTCAGTTTCGAGGAGGAGCGTTTCAACCCGTCCTTTAATCGGGCAAACCAGCTTTTTTTCCCCTCTTCGCTCATACCATCAGCTCCGCAATCAGTTTTCCGTCTTTATGACCAATAACCTTGGCCCTGGCGATTGTGCCCGGTTCTATCACGCGATCCAGCTCAACGGGAGCAAAATGCTCCGTATGGCCGGTATTTTCCTTTTCAACCAGCACATTCTCGATCAGGCCAACGCGCGATTGCAAAAATGCCGCCAGTTGAATCTCGCCGGCATCGCGCAGGGCGGCGGCCCGTTCCTTGCGCTTTTCCTTGGCAACCTGCGGCATTTTTGCCGCCGGTGTGCCCGGGCGCGATGAATAGGGAAAGACATGCAGGTAAATCAGCCCGCATTCATCAACCAGGCGCAGGGTGTTGTCGGCCATTTCATCGGTTTCGGTCGGGAAACCGGCAATAATATCGGCGCCAAAGGTCACATCCGGGCGCAGGGCACGGACCTTTTGGCAAAAATCGATCACATCCTGGCGCAGATGGCGGCGCTTCATGCGCTTGAGAACCATGTCATCGCCAGCCTGCAAGCTAATGTGCATATGCGGCATCAGGCGTGGCTCGGTTTCAATCAGGCGGAAAATATCTTCGTCAATTTCCACCGGGTCGACCGATGAAATACGCAGGCGCGGCAGTTCCGGCACCTGGGCCAGCAACCGGCGCGCCATTTGCCCCAAGGTGGGCTTGCCCGGCAGGTCATGCCCGTAGGATGTAATATCCACCCCGGTCAAAACCACTTCGGCATAGCCATTGGCAACCAGTTCGCGCACCTGGGTGACAATTTCGCCCAGCGGCACACTACGTGAATTTCCCCTTCCATAGGGAATGATGCAAAATGTGCAGCGATGGTCACAGCCATTTTGAACCTGGACAAAGGCCCGCGCCCGGCCTTCAAAGCCCGAAACAAGATGACTGGCGGTTTCTTCCACCGACATAATGTCATTCACGATCACGCGTTCATGGCTGACATCCATGAAGGTTTCCGCCTTCATTTTGGTATCATTGCCAAAAACACGGTCGATTTCCTTCATCCCGGCGAATTTCTCCGGGTTTACCTGCACAGCACAGCCGGTAACAAAAATTTTGGCATCCGGGTTTTCGCGGCGCAAACGGCGAATATTTTGCCGCGCCTGGCGTTCGGCCTCGGTCGTAACAGCGCAGGTATTGATGATAATGGCATCATCCAACCCTGCGGCCTTGGCATGGTCGCGCATCACCTCGGATTCATAGGTGTTCAAACGGCAACCAAATGTAATGACGCGCGGCTCTGTCATGCTCGGCTTTCTGAAGCTGGCGGTAAATACGGAAACATCTGTCGCGTCTGGCTGCATAACGGCATTTCCCGTCCCAAACGCCAGACAGCCCGGCAGCAACAAAAGCTGTCAGGCGCTGGTTACATACGCTTTTGCACCGATGATTGCAAGACCGGAGCCTTGCCCCATCCCGCACCATGGCGCGACCAGCCTGGCCTTTTCAGCCCCGGCGCCCTGCAGCCTGTTCCCATCCAATCGCATTCAAAACCTTGTTTTAACAGCGAAAATGTTGACCGGTTTGATAACGGCATCCCACCAAGATGCACAGAGAGCACCAAGTCTGCCCAACGGCATGGGCTCTATGCACAATCCTGCCATGCGCCACCGGGGCCAGTTAACGGCAGACATCATGAAACTGAATGATGATAGAATAGGCCTAGCACCCTGCCGGTTCGACCGTATCGGACAACGGGAATGCCACGCTATATTGGTCCCGGCCCGCCTCTTTGGCCTGATAGAGGGCCGCATCCGTCCGATCGATCAATGATGCCGCCCCTTCGCCCTTCTGATATTCGGCAACACCAATAGAGACCGTCATATGCCCAAACGACGTGCCGGACGATTTCGCCCGCACTTCGCGCCCCCGGACACTGCTGCACAGCTCTTGCGCCAGTGATTTTGCTTCATCAAGCCTGCTTTGGGGCAACAGCACGGCAAATTCATCGCCGCCATAGCGGGCGACCGTATCGCGCCCCTTCACGCTGGATTTCAAAATTCCGGCAAGCAGCACCAGAATTTCATCACCGACCCGATGGCCAAACCGATCATTGATCTGCTTGAACTGGTCGAGATCGATCATCAGCAGGCAAAAGGGCTGGTTGCTGGCCTCTGTGTCCAAATCACCGGCCAGGCCATTTAACAATTGTTCAAAATGCAGCCGGTTGGAAACGCGGGTCAACCCATCGGTAAAGGATTGTTCGCGTGCCTTTTGCAATTCCACCTGCAGATCGGAAATTTTCTGATGATAGGTTTCGAGTTGGTCGCTCAGCGCGGTAACGCTTTGGCGAATATGGCGGGTCTGGCGGGCAACAAGGTTCAAGATTTCCATCTTTTTGCCGCCCTGCTGCAAGACGGCACCCACTTCTTCCAGCACATTGCCATACACCGTTAATTCGGTGGTCACAGACCCTATACTGTGCTCGCTATGATCCACAACATCGGCAAAGTCATCCATCCCCTGAAGCAAAAACTCAGCCATCTGGGGGTGCAAAATGAACCGCTGGTAAAGATCGAAAAGCTGTTTTTCCTCGATCGGTGTGCCTTGCTGACGGGCAAGGTCAAGGGCCCGGAAAATATCCGGGTTTTCATCGGCGAAATAGACAAACCAGACATGGAACACTTCGGGGACTGGCGAAAAATTATATTCGCGCAATACATCCAGTGTCGCAGAAGCGGTGTCCCAATATCGGGATTTAAGAGGAGACTCTGTTGTCACCTTGATATGTGCTCCACACAACGTGTTGTGGCAAAATTTATCGCACAAACAACCTGCAGAATTGCAGATCAACCCACCAACATTGCCAGTGAGCCATTATACACCAGCTTGTGCGATAAACACATCCTTGCCATCAACAGACGCGCAGAACAGCCGGGGAGGAACCGGGGATTACCCCCGGATCATCGTCCCCGCACCCCGTTCGGTAAACAGTTCGAGCAGCACGGCATGAGGGGCACGCCCATCGACAATAACGGCGGCTTCCACACCATTCTGAACGGCATCAAGGCAGGTTTCGGTTTTGGGAATCATCCCGCCCGAAATCGTGCCATCCGCAAT
Source organism: Thalassospira sp. (assembly GCA_050299455.1). Taxonomy (GTDB): domain Bacteria; phylum Pseudomonadota; class Alphaproteobacteria; order Rhodospirillales; family Thalassospiraceae; genus Thalassospira. Next base: position 74,372 of record JBNKVZ010000002.1, on the reverse strand, counting down.
CATGGCATTGATGCTTTCAACATCGGCATCACGCACCAATTGCTTATCCTGATCCAGGATCCCTTTTACATCGGTCAGCATATACAGGCGGCGCGCGCCCACTGCCTTTGCAACGGCACCGGCAGCAGTATCAGCATTGATATTGTATGTCTGACCGTGTTCATCAACACCTATGGGTGCAATTACCGGAATAATATCTGTACTGGCAAAACAATCGAGCACATGGGGGTTCACCGCCACCGGCTCGCCGACAAAGCCAAGATCGAGAACCTTTTCAATATTGCTTTCCGGGTCGCGCTTGGTCCGGGTCAGCTTGCGTGCGGTAATAAGATGCGCATCCTTGCCACACAGGCCAACCGCCACCCCGCCTGACGCATTGATATTGGAAACGATTTCCTTGTTGATCTTGCCCGCCAGCACCATTTCGACAACGTCAATGGTTTGCTGGTCGGTGACGCGCAAGCCATCGACAAATTCGGACTGAATATTCAATTCCTTGAGCATCTGGCCGATCTGCGGACCACCCCCATGCACAACAATCGGATTCATCCCGACCTGCTTGAGCAACACGACATCCTGCGCAAACAACCGTGCCAGTTCGGGATCACCCATGGCGTGACCGCCATATTTGATCACGATTTTCTGGCCGTTATAGCGTCGCATATAGGGCAGAGCTTCCGACAAAACCTTGGCACGGGCCAAAGTCCGGTACGCGTTGGATTCAGAATTTTCTTCTTCCGGACGAATATCTTCGCTCATAGGGCTCCCCAATTCATGCAACGCGTTTGTCAAACGCGATCGTCTATCATTGTAACAGGCTTGCGATTTCGGCACGCAATTCCGAAATGCCTGTATTTTTTTCACTGGAAGTCGCAAAAATCTGGTTAAGGGCAGCAGGATGCTTTTTTAACGCCGTTACCACTTCGGCAATGCGCTTTTCCATCTGGCCCTTTTTCAGCTTGTCGGCCTTGGTCAGCACGACCTGATAGGACACAGCGGTCTCATCAAGCATTTTCATCATTTCCAGATCCGCGCCCTTAAATCCGTGGCGCGAATCGATCAGGACGAAAACACGCCGCAGCATGACGCGCCCGCGCAGATAATGCTTAATAAGCCCCTGCCAGCTGCGCACAACATCTTTCGGTGCCTGGGCAAAACCATAACCGGGTAAATCAACCAGGTTAAAGGCGCCATCCAGATCAAAAAAGTTAAGCTGCTGGGTCCGCCCCGGTGTGTTGGATGTGCGGGCCATATCCTTGCGCGAACAAAGCGCATTGATCAGGCTGGACTTGCCGACATTTGATCGGCCGGCAAAACAGATCTCGACTTTGTCTTCGGCGGGAAGTTGCTCAAGTTTGGCAACCCCCAACATGAAAGTCACCGGGCGCGTAAAAAGCATGCGCCCGGCTTCGATCTGGTGTTCTTTGTAATGCGGCACCGACAAGGATGCCGTTATGTTTGCTTCGGTCATTATTTTCCGTATCCGCCCGCCTTGTGAGCGGCCCGAAGACGGGGGTCCTTAGACCCCCATCCGGTACATGATGTAACGCTGTTGAATGATCGACAACGTGTTGTTCCATGCCCAGTAGATCACCAGACCTGCCGGGAATTTGGCCAGCATAAAGGTAAAGATGATCGGAAGGAACATCATAATCTTGGCCTGGGTCGGATCAGCAGGTGCCGGGTTCAGCTTCTGCTGGAGGAACATGGTGATCCCCATGATCAACGGCCACACGCCAATCATCAGCATATGCGGCGGGGTCCAGTCGATCAGACCAAACAGGTTAAACAACGTTGTCGGGTCCGGTGCCGAAAGGTCCTGAATCCAGCCAAAGAACGGCGCATGACGCATTTCGATATTCACAAACAGCACTTTATAAAGCGCAAAAAATACCGGGATCTGCACAACGATCGGAAGACAGCCCGATGCCGGGTTGATCTTTTCACGTTTATACAGGGCCATGATTTCCTGCTGCTGACGCTGACGATCATCGGCGAACTGTTCGCGAATCTGCGTCATTTTCGGCTGCAGCTTTTTCATGCCGCTCATGGATTTGTAGGACTTGTTTGCCAGCGGGAACATCACCGCCTTGACCAGAACCGTGAAGGCCAGGATCGACAGACCAAAGTTGCCAATCATATGGTTGATATACTGCAGGATCTGGAAGAACGGAATGGTCAGGAACCAGAACCAGCCAAAGTCAATCGCACGGTCAAACAGCTTGATGTTGTACTTGGTGGAATAGGCTTCGAGAAGGTTATATTCCTTCGCCCCGGCAAACATGTGGCTTTCGGTGCTGCTGGTTGCGCCATTGGCAATCGTCATCGCAGCGCCAAGATAATCCGCCTGGAACTTGTCGGTATTGCCCGCCATATGATGGCTGAAACGCGCCGTCAGGCTTTCGTCACTGGGCGGTGCCAACGCAACCAGCCAGTATTTGTCGGTAATACCAACCCAGCCGCCTTTGGACTTGTCGCTGACAGCACCGTCATCTTCCATCAGGTCCTTGTAGCTGATTTCCTTAAGCGAGCCATCAACAACGCCGATCGGACCTTCATGCAGGATGTAATAGCCCGAGGTATGCGGCAGGCCACGACGTGAAATCAGGCCATAGGGATAAAGCGAAACCGATTTACCGCTGTTATTCGTGACCGACTGCTTGACCGAAAACATGTAGTTTTCATCAATCGAGATGGTCCGCTTGAAGATCAGGCCCTGGCCGTTATCCCATGTCAGGGTCACGGGCTTTTCCGGGGTCAGCGTTTCGTTGTCGGCCTGCCAACGGGTATCGTTACCCGGCAAAGCGACTTTTTCGCCCTCCGCGGCAACCCAGCCGAATTCGCCAAAATAGGCATCGTTCGACCCGGCCGGGTTCAGAACGTGAATAAGCGGGCTTTTGGGATCTTCGGTTTCCCGGTAATCCTGCAGCTGGATATCGTCAATCAGGCCACCAACCAGACGAATGGAGCCCTTCACACGCGGCGTATCAATTGCGATACGCGGCGACGTCGCCAGGGCTTCACTGCGGTTTTCAACCGGTGCAGCAGCGGACCCGCCAGGGGCCGACGGTGACGGTGCCGTGCTCGACGTGGAAGGTTTCGGAGCAGTGGATTTATTGACATCCAGTTGCTCGCGCACCTGCGCCTCGCGAACCTGGGGATCAGGTTTGTGAGGGAAAAGGAATTGGAACCCGACCAGGATTACGACCGATACAGCAATCGCAATCCAGAGGTTACGTTGTTCTTTCATCGCCTCTTTCCGCTTTCGTCCGGCGGCAACGGGGCCTGACCGGTGTTTATTCTATCTATATGACGAAAGCGCCGAGGACTGAGAGCTCTGTCCGGCGGCGCCTCTTTACGTTCGCAACCACAACCTGGAACGGGGTCATAACCATGTCCGCCCCAAGGGTGGCAGCGCATGATCCGTTTAAACCCGATCCAGCCGCCTTTCAATGCCCCATGTTTCGCCAGTGCCTCAATCATGTAGGCCGAGCAGGTTGGCTGGTATCGACATTGCCATCCAACATAGGGAGATAAAAAAAGCTGATAACCGCGAACGGCGAGTTGCATGAGGCGCGCAAGAGGACTCATTTTACCGATCCCCCTGCCTGACGAGGCCGTCCTTTTGCCTTGCCCCGGCCCCGTGCAGGGCGCGATCGGTCAGCTGAGGATGGCTTGGCATCAGGTATACGCCGCAAGGCAGTTCTCATGTCTTCGACCAGGGCATCAAAGGGCCGCTCGATGGTTTGCTGCCGTCCAATGACGACATAATCCCACCCAGACAACGCCATTTCTGGTGCCAGCAGGTCGGCGACAGCACGCAAACGCCGCCGAACGCGATTGCGTACGACGGCCTTGCCCACCTTTTTGGTGACGGTAAAACCGATTCGGGCGAAACGGTTTTCTCCGGCGCTTTGGTCTTCTGGCTGGATCCCGGGGCGCGGTGCACCTTGAAGGATCAAACCATCTGTAACCCATTTACGGCGAGTCCCGGCGACACGAAGAAACTCCGCACGCTTTTTCAGGCGTTCCACCGTAACGGTCACAAGATTAGGCCGACAGACGCTTGCGGCCCTTGGCGCGGCGTGCGGTAATCACGCGGCGGCCACCGACGGTCGCGTTGCGGGAACGGAAGCCATGGCGGCGTTTCCGGACGAGTTTGCTGGGCTGGTAGGTGCGTTTCACTGCACATACTCCGTTCTAATGAAGGTAATCCAATAAAATTCGAGGTCCGCTGTATAGGGCTTCCCACTTGCGCTGTCAATCACGCCACCGCCTTTTAGACCGTTTTTCACCGAAATCCGGTATTAGCGGCGGGTTTTGTCACACGCGGCATCCTATTGGAACGCAAGGTGCGCAGTGGATAAGCGGCGACGCCCCTAAAGTCAACGCCCTTTCGACAATAACAAGGCAGCATGGCACCGAATCGCCCTATGGCATTTCGACCGCCGGAAACACACCCGCAGAAAACACGCCCGCCGGAATCAATCCGGGCTGCCATCGCCGCGCAAACGATCCAGGGCGCGCCTTTCGGCCTTGGTCGGGCGCCCGCTACCTGTTTCACGCACCGCCACGTCAGCCGTGCGAATATCGGCATTGGCGTCGGCTTTTTTAATGCGGGGCGGGGAATGGTCCTCATATAAGGCCTGGGCTTCGGGGGCCGGTCCGCGGCGGGTTCCGACCGCCACAATTTCAACAATGCGAATATGCGGCCCCTGGAAAAACTGGATTCGGTCGCCCGGCCCCACCGCAACACTTGCCTTGGAAACGGTTGCCGCATTCAACACGATATGCCCGCCCTGGCAGGCCTTGCTGGCAAGCGAGCGGGTTTTGAAAAAACGCGCATACCACAACCATTTATCAATGCGGATCTTCCCGCCTTCCTGATCAGACATCCGTTATCCAGACCGTATTTCTTTTCATATATCCGATGTGACCCACGCCATTCGGGCCGCGCTTACCGAAGTCCGTAGGCCGTAATTATTTTACGGTCAAGGATTTCGACATAACTGGACACCAAATGAATACAGACCGACAAGAGATGATGTTTGGGTGGGTTTTAGGCGATTTCTGGGGCTTTAACGGCTTGTCATGGGGTTATAGATCATCCACCAGCACACTCTCGCCTCCCCCGCACCTTCTGGCGACGGACCACTGCCTAAAGGCACCCCAAACAGCAGGGTCCAAGGCATTTTGTGCCTTAAAAATACGTTCGGCCTGCTGCGTTTCCACAGCAGGCCGAAAACCGGGTCATGCGTAACTGGCAGGGATTACCCTTTTGCAGCCAGCATTTCCTTAAGCTTCGCAAAGGGCGAATCTTCGTTGATCTGATTATTTTTCGATGATTGCTGCGGTTTGCCCGCATTGCGCGGACCATTGCCCTTCGGACCCGATTTCGGGCCACCCTTGGCATGGCGCGGACCGCCTTTTTGACCACCACGGTTACCGGCACCACGCCCTTCGCCCGCAGCAGCCTGCTGGTTATGACGCGGTCCACGGGCATTCTGGCCCGCATTGTGGCGTTTGCGACGGTCAACACGAACGAAGAATTTAACTTCTTCATATTCGTCTTCATCGCTTGCGACAGCAGCAGCAGCATCAGCCGACTCGGTGGCTGTGGCAGCAATAGCACTGTCCGCCGTTTCCGTCGCGTCGGTAGCGGCCTCAGCCGCGACCGGTGCTTCTGCCTCAACAGCAGCATCCGAGTCGCCCGCAGCGGCACTTTCCGCCGTTTCGGCTTTTTCGTCGGTCTTGGCCGTTGCGGCAGCATCGCTAGCAGGTGCCGCCGGTGCCTTTTTAACCTTCACAATCTCGGCCCGCCAGCCAAGAGCGGTAAAGACACCTTCGGCCTGCTCAACTGTGCAGCCCAAAAGCGAAAGCAAATCGGGATCCGGGCGAACCTTGCCGTCATTTTCGCGCGCCTTCTGGCGCAGAAGGGCGGCAAAACGCTCCAGCATGTCAACGCGGGCAGCAAGCGGCCCAACCGGCATATAACCAGCAGCCAGATAAAAGCCCTTGGAGTTGCTGCGATCATTGGGCACCGAGGTGCGGCCTGCCGGCGGCAATTCGGGCAATTCTTCCAACTCACGCGAAACAGCCCACAAAATGCCGCGCAGCTCGACGGGGTCCGGCTTCAGTGCATCAAGCACATGCACCGTTTCCACGCCCAGGCGCACGCCCAGTTTGGCCAGCGCCTTGCGGTCCTCGTCGCTCAGATCCTTGATCAGGCTTTCAAGTTCCGAACGCGGCACACAGCCAAGCCCTTCGTTCAGCTGGAACAAAAGACCGCGAATCGCGCCGGTAAGCTGGCAATCGCGCAAGCGCGTCAGCATCTTAAGGCGGGTTTCGATATGGCTGTTAAGCCATGTCTGCAACCGGGCACGAACGCGATCCCGCGTCGGGCCATCAAAAAATTCGCTGTCGATGACACTGACGTCAGGGCTTAAAACCGTGTCACCCTTTTTAAGGGTTCCAACCGGTGCCCCGTTCCAAAGGATCTCCAGCTTGCCTGTCACGGCGAACTGGCTATCTTCATCGGTTTCCAGTGTTTTAACACGCTGGGCAATTTCACCGCTCAGTGCGCGACGGGCAGCACTGGCAATTGCCTTGCCTTCAAAAGCGGCGTCTGTTTCATCGGCAATGAAACGGAATCCTTCCAATCGGCCGACGAATTCACCTTCGACCTGGACTTCACCATTCGCAGTGATGGTAGACATGAGTTCAGACTTGTCCTTGAGACTTTTCAATAAAACCGAGGTCCGGCGATCCACAAACCTTTGGGTCAACCGTTCATGTAGCACATCTGACAGCTTATCCTCAATGGCGCGCGTTCGTTCTTGCCAATGATTCGCGTCATCAAGCCAGTTATGCTTGTGCGAAACATATGTCCAGACGCGAATCCCCGCGAGCCGTGAAGATAATTGGTCAATATCACCATCATAACGATCCATACGCAAGACCTGTTCGCCCATCCAGTCCGTTGGCAGCCTGCTTTTTGGCTGACAAAGGAATTTATAGATGGCTGCAAGCAGGCGCGGATGGGCGTCAGTATGGATATTTCGGAAGTCCGGAATTTGGCAAACTTCCCATAACAGCCGCACCCGGTCTGGCGACCGGGTAATGCGTGCTATGTCTTCGGCATGCGACAAATAGTCAAGCATGATCTCGTCAACCGGTTCTCGCACCCGGATCAGCGTCGGGTCGTCGGGCAGGCGACGCAGCGATTTCTGCAATCCTTCAACCGATCGAAAATCGGGCCGGGCGGATCGCCAGTAAACCTTTGTCAGGGCTTCAAACTGGTGGGCCTCGATCTGCTCGATAATATCAGGATCAATGCCGCTCAGGTTTCCGGTCACACCAAAGGTGCCGTCATTCATGTGGCGTCCGGCACGACCGGCAATCTGTGCGGTTTCAGCGGCACTTAAATTTCGGTGAAACTGCCCGTCAAACTTGGACAGGGCGGCAAAGGCCACATGCTGTAAATCCAGGTTGAGGCCCATGCCAATGGCATCGGTGGCAATCAGATGTTCGACATCGCCATTCTGGAACATCTCGACCTGGGCATTACGGGTGCGCGGGCTTAACGCGCCCAGCACCACTGCTGCCCCGCCCTTTTGGCGGCGCACCAGTTCGGCCACGGCATAAACTTCCTGGGCGGAGAATGTCACCACAGCGGACTGGGTGGGTAAGCGCTGAATTTTCTTGGGGCCGGAATAGCTGAGAGTCGAAAACCTTGCCCGGCTGTCAAATTCGACATTCTCGACAAGTTGGCGGATCACCGGGCGAATGGTTTCCGCCCCCATAAACATGGTTTCATAGCGCCCACGGGCATGCAGCAAACGGTCGGTAAACACATGGCCGCGCTCCGGGTCGGCGCACATCTGGATTTCGTCAATCGCCATAAAATCAACCGGCATATTCACCGGCATGGCTTCGACCGTACACAAATAATAGCGCGCACGCGGTGGCAGGATGCGTTCTTCCCCCGTGATCAGGGCCACGGCCCCCTTGCCCACCTTGGCAACGGCACGGTCATAATTTTCACGCGCCAGCAGGCGCAACGGAAAGCCGATCATACCCGTGGTATGCGCCAACATCCGTTCCATGGCCAGATGGGTCTTGCCGGTGTTGGTGGGCCCCAGAACGGCAAGGATACGGGGACCTGATCGGGTTGAAATCTGCATAAAACTCTTCCAGCAGGCGGCTACCGGGTGCGGCAACCACCGGTCTTTTGGCTTTTCAACACTTTGCCCCGTCGAAGTCAAGCATTGAGCCCGTTCCACGGGGTAAAACACCCGATCTCGGGGTATTTTACCCTTCTGGCTACTTCATATAGGCTTGATATAGGCTTGGGCACGGTTATTTCGCACCATCAGTTCCGCCATCATCCTGGATATCGGCCTCCAAAAAGCGGGCCCCCGCCCCGTTACGGGCCAGATAATCATCGGGATTGCGAAGCGGGCAGTCCGATAACGACAGGCAGCCACAGCCAATGCAGGTCCCCAACTGGTCACGCAGGCGGGTAAGCTGTTTGATGCGGGTGTTCAAATCGTCGCGCCAGCGCGATGACAAAAGCCGCCAGTCCCGTGCGTTTGGCGGGCGGTCGACAGGTAAACGGGAAAGAGCCTCGCGAATTTCGCTGAGCGGAATACCAGTGCGCTGTGCCACCTTGATAATGCCGATCCGGCGCAGAACACCACGATTGAAACGTCGCTGGTTTCCCTGGGTTCGAATACTGCGGATCAATCCCTGACGTTCATAAAAATGAATCGCCGAAACCGCCACACCCGTGCGCGACGCAACTTCACCGACCGACAAAACCGCGCCACTTGTCTGGCAAGACACTGATTTTTCTTTGGTCATTTTTTATCCTGTCGCAGAAACGTAATTCACTTGACCTCAACTTAGGTTAAGGTTTTAGAAAAGGGATCCCTGAATAGAAACAGAGGATGTACTGATGGAACGTTTGAATCTGGCAATCGTCTATGGCAGCGCCAGTAAAAGCCGATTTTGCGATACCATCGTGAACTGGCTGGTCCCGATCATTCTGGAAGACGGGGATTTTCTGATTGAAACCATTGACCCTGCCCTGATCAAACATGCCCCTCATGGAGGACGGATCAAAAGCCCCGCCAGCAGCCAGATTGGCCCTGCCATTGCCGAGGCGGACGCCTATTTGATTGTGACGCCGGAATATAACCACAGCTTTACCGGTGAACTGAAATTGCTGATCGATTCGGCACGGGATGAGTGGCGTCGCAAGCCCGCCGGATTTATCACCTATGGCGGCATTTCCGGTGGATTACGCGCAGCCGAACAATTGCGCAATGTTTTGAGCGAACTTCATGTCGCCACCATTCGCGAAACCGTCAGCTTTGCCAATGTCTGGGAATGTTTTGACGATAACGGGCGCCCCTATGACCTGGCAAATGCCAAACTGGCCGTGCAACAACAGCTTGCCGATCTGAAATGGTGGGCCTGTGCCCTGCGCGAGGCCCGCCTGCCCATGCGAACGCTGGAGCAATCCGGCATTATGGAGGCAACGACAATATTGGCCCCCAACCAACAATCCGCATGACCAGTTTGCCTGACAGCCATTTTCTGTACCCCGCCGCCCCTTTTGACCTGCGGGCAAACAAACAGAACCCCAAAGCCCCCAAACACAACAATGGGGCGGCATAATCGCCGCCCCTGTCCTTTCAGTACCCGTTAGGGAAATATCCTTGCGCCAACCGGGTTAATGATTGCGGTTTTTTTCGGCATATTCCTTAAGTTGGCGACGTGCCGCCTGATAGCTGTTTTTAAGAGCGATATACACATCCTCATGGGCATGATCGGCGCTGTCACGCTTCACCATGATTTCCTTGCCCGGCACATTAATGCCGAAATGTACCGAATATTGGGGGCGGGCATGGGAGGAATGGGGTTTTTCAATAACCACATGACACGATGTCATCCGGTCGAAGGTTTCTTCCAGTTTCTCCACCTTGAAACGGATACGCTCGTCAAGCGCATCGGACTGATCAACATCACGATAGGTGATTTGCACGGGAACCTTCATTTATGGCCTCCTGTTTAAGCCTTGGACGTTCACAAGGTATGGTACCTTGCATTTTTATCCGGGACGTTGCCCATCCCGGGGCAGGATCGACACCGTTTTGCGGGCGCCGCGAAAAACCGTGTTCCTTTAGATGTAGGATACAGGGCTTGCGCTGCAAGGTGTGTTGACGCATATCAAGCAGACTGCGGTCACGAGGTATATATTTTTTATTCTCGTAAAGTGATGGTAAGACCATTGATCCCAAAGGAGAAAACAGAGGTCATGACGGAAGAAAAAATGCGGTTCGAGGCAGAGGTCAGCCGCCTTCTCGACATCGTTGTCCACTCGCTTTATTCCAACAAGGACATCTTCCTGCGCGAGCTCATTTCCAACGCATCCGATGCGTGTGACAAGCTGCGCTATGAAGCCATTGGCAAGCCCGAACTCATCGCCGGAGACAGCGAATTTAAAATTCGCCTGATGACGGATAATGTTCGGAATGTCCTGACCATTATTGATAATGGCATTGGCATGAACAAAACCGACCTGGTGGAAAATCTGGGGACGATTGCCAATTCCGGTACGGCCAAATTTGTCGAGGCCATGACCCAGGCAAAAGACGCGAAAAAAAGCGTCGATCTGATCGGCCAGTTTGGTGTCGGTTTTTATTCGGCCTTTATGGTCGCGGGCAAGGTGGAAGTCACCACCAAAAAGGCGGGCGAAGACCAGGCCTGGAAATGGACATCGGACGGCAAGGGTGAATACACCATTGGCGAAGCCGAGATGGAAGGGCATGGCACCCAGATCACCCTGCATCTGACCGACGATGCCAAGGATTTCACCGAAGAACACCGCCTGCGCCATATCGTCAAAACCTATTCTGACCATATCGGCATTCCGGTTATTCTGATGAAGGCCGATGGCGAGGACGAGACCCTAAACGAGGCCTCCGCCCTTTGGACCCGGCCCAAATCGGAAATCACCGAAGAGCAATACAAGGAATTCTACAAGCATAGCTCGCACGCCTTTGATGAGCCGTGGAAAACCATTCATTATCAGGCCGAAGGGGCGATTGAATATACCGGCCTACTCTATATTCCAACCATGCGCCCGTTCGATTTGTATGATCCGTCGCGCAAGGGGCATCTGAAGCTTTATGTCCGCAAGGTTTTCATCACCGAAGGCGCGGATGAATTGCTGCCGCCCTGGTTGCGCTTTGTCTCGGGCGTGGTCGATAGCCAGGACCTGCCGCTTAACGTATCGCGCGAAATGCTGCAGGACCATCCGCTGCTGACCAAAATCAAAAACGGCCTGACCAAAAAGCTGCTCTCGGAATTGGAAAGCAGTGCGAAAAAGGATGTTGAAGGCTACAACACCTTTTGGGAGGCCTTTGGCTCGGTCGTCAAGGAAGGGCTGTATGAAGATTACGCCCATCGTGACCGCATCCTGAAACTGGCCCGGTTCAAATCATCGAAGGTCGATGGCTGGACCAGCCTGGAAGATTATGTCAGCCGCATGAAAGAAGGCCAGAAGGCCATCTATTATATCAGCGGTGAGGATGTCGATGCCCTGCGTCGCAGCCCGCAGTTGGAAGGCTTTGATGCCAAGGGCGTTGAAGTCCTGCTATTGACGGACCCGGTCGATGAATTCTGGATGCCGTCTGTCGGCCAGTTTGATGAAAAAGACTTCAAATCTGTCACCCGTGGCGGTGCCGATTTGAATGACGTCAAAGCTGATGATGCCAGCGACGACAAAAAGGACGACGAAGACAAGGCCGTCAGCGATGCCGAACTTGATACCCTGATCGCCGCCATCAAAATTGCGCTGGGCACCAGTGTGAAGGATGTGCGCGAATCAGACCGTCTGACCAGTTCGGCCTGCTGCCTGATTGCCGATGAAACCGACATGGACCTGCGGATGGAACGGTTGATGAAACAGCATAACCGTGTTGACGATGTCAGCACGCGCATTCTGGAAATCAATCCGAAACACAGCCTGATCCACAAACTTTCAAACCTCGCAAAGGCCGATGCCAAGGCCCCGGTGATCGAAGATGCCGCCCAGCTATTGCTCGATCAGGCGCGCATCCTAGAAGGCGAAGCCCTGCCCGACCCGGTTGCCTTTGCCCGTCGCCTTGATAGCGTGATGGAAAAAGGCCTGGGCGCCTAACCCAAGGCACCCAACAAACCAAAAAGTGCCTAAGCCGAGGCACCCAACAAACCAAAATGCTGTGGCGCGTTGAAAGACGCGCCACTTTTTTATGCATGCCGTTACATTTCCCGACACATCAGCGGAAAATCATCCGTCAGGGGTTTTCAGGCCCCGGCCTTTACGATTATGTCAGACCTTTGGCGCATGATGCGCGCAAGATGGATTACCGCAGGACCCCAAACAGATGATGAACTGGCAAAAACTGCTGTCACCGGCGCGCATGGGCAACAAACACTCATCTGTGGGCACGTTTGGCCGGTCGGATTTTCACAAGGATTACGACCGGATCATTTTTTCGGCCGCATTTCGGCGCCTGCAGCGCAAAACGCAGGTCCATCCCCTGCCGGAAAATGACAATATCCATACCCGCCTGACACATAGCCTTGAAGTTTCCTGTGTGGCGCGATCGATGGGGTTGATGGTGGGGCATCGATTGGCGGAAAAAGAACACCTGCCCGACCATGTCGAGGCCGACCACCTGGCCGCCATCGTGCAGGCCGCCGCCCTGGCCCACGATATTGGCAATCCGCCCTTTGGTCATGCCGGGGAATATGCCATTCGCCAATGGTTTGCCGAAGCCGACCCGAAATTCCTGGCTCCGCTGAGCGACGCTGAACGGGCCGATCTTTTAACCTTTGAAGGCAATGCCCAGGGTTTCCGCCTGCTGACCAACAAGCGCACCGGCCTGCATGACGGGGGGATGCGCCTGACCTATGCCACCCTGGCCAGTTTCGTGAAATATCCATGGACGGCGATTAACAGCCCCTTTCCTGAAAAACGCAAATTTGGCGCCTTTCAACAGGAAGTCCCCATGCTGGCCCGGGTTGCGGAAGTGACCGGCCTTCTGGAACGCGGTGCGCATTGTTATGCCCGCCACCCCCTGGTTTATCTGGTCGAGGCGGCGGATGATATTTGTTATGCCCTGATCGACATTGAAGATGGCATTGAACTGGAACTGGTGGATTTTAAGGTTTTTGAAAATCTGATCAAACCCTGCATTGACGATATTCCTGCCGAATATCACCGTGAAACCAATATCAGCCGCAAGATGAACTTCCTGCGCGGTCGGATCATGACCGGCCTTTTGGCCGCGATAAGCGAGGCATTTCTGGCCCATGAAGAAGACCTTCTGGCCGGCGAGCTTACCGGGGATATTCTGTCTTATGTCGATGGCCCCTATAACGACATGATCCTGCGGGCCAAGGCCTTTTCCGAACAGCAGATTATTTTAAACCGACGCAAGGTCCAGATCGAGGTCGGTGCCTTTGCCTGCATCGAGGTGCTTCTGGATACCTTTTGCAAGGCGGCCCTGGAATTGCATCAGGCCCAAAACGAAAGCGATATCAGCTATCGCACGGCGCGTGTGCGCGAATTGATTGGCCGTGACGACATGCCCATTGGTGGCAACCTTTACAGCCTGTATCTGTTCATTCTGGATTATATTTCAGGCATGACAGACGATTTCGCCGCCCGCCTGACCCGTGACATTGGCGGATCGCAAGGAAGATAGCCTGCAAGACTGCAAAGGGCAGAAATCCGGGCATTTTTCACCCAACACGAGGCACACAGGCCCCTAAAAAATCCCCACAGCAAAACCAGCACAGGATGCCTGTGCCGGTTGCCGTATCACTTGATCGCCAGGCTGTCTTAAAAGGTTTTATTTCCCATTGCCGAATTGATTTTCTTGTCGGTGTTATACTGGCTTAGGGCATAAACAGCCCAAATCGCCGCCACAATCCATGCAACAACAGTCAGCTGCAAAATCAGGCAGATAACACCGGCAATCGGCCGGCCAATGGTGAAAAACAGAAGCCAGGGCAACAGAATTGCAATTAGCAAACGCATCTCATTTTCCTTATTTTCGGACGGATGGCACACCATCCAAACAGTTCATCGCAAAACCGCTGGCGCAACCTTGTCTGACGGTCATTCCCTCGTAACGCACTATACCAAATAAATTCAGGCAAGTTTACGACGGATTTGCGTGACTGGCAGGGCAAACCGATATTTCCGCCCGCAGGTTAAGCGCGGCATCCTCTATTAAACGCCATCGCGACCTATTTGGACTTATCGCCGCCAAACAGGCCCTTAACCGCATCACCCACGGCATCGGCCCCGTCTTTCAGGCGACCGCCGCCATTGCCAAGGCTTTTGCCCAAATTGCCCATGCCCTGCATCAAACCATCCATATTCAGTTGCGATACAGATTTGAAAACGGCTTTGTTAATGGCAGACAGGATTTCCTCGGCCACCTGGGCCGGGGTTGCGCCATTATTATCGCGGCCAATATTGGTCAGGTGCAAATCAGGCAGCGAGGTCGAAAGCTTTTTGCCGCCCAGAAAGCTGGCCGAAATCGCAACCGAGCCATTATTGATAAAAACATTATCAATCACCACACGGGTGCCTTCCTGATCCTTATTGATTTCCTTGGCATCCTTGGTGGCATTTTCACCTGCCGGGCCAGACACGCGGCTAATGAAACTTTCAACATTGCGCTGAATGGTGGCGATATTGGATGTTTTATCGCCAACTTCATAGGTAATCGCGGGCGCATCAATCACGACTTTTTCGACATGGATAATCGGGCTGGTCAAAGACGATCCGTCAATCACAACCGAAATATCCCCCAGCGAAAAGGCATAGTCGCTGTAAAAACCTTCCGGATTGCCAATTTTAAGCCCGGTAATGCGCGCGGTATTTTGTGTGGTTTCGATTTTAACCTTATCGACCGTCACATCGGCCTGGGTCACGCGGGTTCCGGCTTCCTCGATGGTCGATTTCACAATCGAGTCGAGATTGGCATAAACATAAACCAAAAAGCCGACCACAATCAGAACAATGACCGTCAGACCGATCAGGATTTTCCGCATCTCGCTGTTCCCATTTCCGCACACAACAGACAAAGCAGACCGCCCCGGAGGTTCCCCCGCGCGTCAGAACTGCTTATTGCCGTATAATGATTAACCCCCACGAACCGGGCGAAGTTTCCCATAAAACAGACACAGGCGGAAGAAATTTCTCCTTTTTCAAGAAGATACTCCGCCTGTGCCTCTAAGTCCGCTCTGCCTGTTTTGCCGCCTTATCCCCTATGGAGACAGCAAGAAAACCGGAACCACCCGGATCAGATTTCGAATTCGACGATCACCGGCGCATGGTCCGACGGTTTTACCCAGTCACGCGCGGTATCATAAACCGATGCCTTGGTGACCGAGCCTGCCATTTCCGGGGTCATCCAGACATGGTCCAGGCGGCGCCCCTTATTGGACTTGCGCCAATCCTTCGAACGATAGCTCCACCAGCTATAAAGCTTTTCCGGTTCCGGGAAGATTTCACGAACGGCATCAATGAAATCACCACTTTTACGGAAACGCTCCAGGGCCTCGACCTCGACCGGGGTGTGACTGACGACCTTCAAAAGCTGCTTGTGCGACCAAACGTCAAATTCGGACGGGGCGATGTTAAAATCCCCCACCAGAACCGCCTTTTTGCCCGCACCGGCTTGCAACCGTTCCCCCCACCACTGGGTCATTTCCTGTAAGAAAGACAGCTTGTGGGCAAATTTTTCGTTAATCGCCGGGTCCGGCTCATCCCCGCCTGCCGGGATGTAAAAATTATGCACTTCCACACCATTTTCAAAGGTTGCCATGCAATGGCGGCGGTCTTCCTTGGCGCAGAAATGTTTGATCTCGGTATGGGTGAAAGGCAGTTTGGAGAGAATGGCCACCCCGTTATAGGATTTCATGCCATGCACATGGCGATGTTTGTAACCAACCCCTTCAAATGCCTCGTGGGGGAAATGCTCGTCCGGGCATTTCAGTTCCTGAAGGCACAGCACATCGGGTTGCTGATCACGCAAAAACTGCGTCACCTGATCAATGCGCAAACGTACCGAATTGATATTCCAGCTTACGATTTTCAAAACCGGCTCCGTTTTTGGGTTATTTAAGGGTTACTGACAGGGAACCGACATTTTCGATCACAACATCCATCCGGTCCCCGCGGGCGACAGCGCCCACGCCTTCGGGGGTGCCGGTATAAAGCAGGTCGCCCGCGCGCAGTTCAATCAGGGTTGAAAGATGCACCAGGGCATCAATCGCCGGCCAGATCATTTTGGCCGTGGTGTCGTTCTGGCGGACATCCCCATTCACTGACAGCTTCAAATTGGTATCGGCCGGTGAGCCACATTCGGCCTTAGGGCGGATCGCGGAAATGGCGGCACAATCATCAAAGGATTTTGCCATATCCCAGGGCAAACGCCGGTCTTTCAAATCGCTTTGCACATCGCGACGGGTCATATCAAGGCCGCAGGCATAGCCAAAAATGGCGTCTTCAACGCTGGCGCGATCCAGGTTCTTGCCGCCCTTTGCCAGGGCGACCACCAGTTCGCCTTCATAATGCAAATCCTGCGTTGCGGAGGGATAGGCAAGCTCGCCATCACCGACCTTCAGGCACGTGGCCGGTTTCATGAAAATACAGGGCGGCGTGCTGGCCGGGTCGGAGCCCATTTCACGCACATGATCGGCATAATTTTTGCCAATGCAGAAAATACGGTTTACCGGAAAAACATCATCGCGGCCCGTGACCGGCACCGTCGTTGGGTCAGCAGGCGCAAACAAATAGGCCATATGGGGAACTCCCTGAAAAACAGTTATGCTCCAGTGATAGCGAAGCGCGCGGCAAAAAGAAATGCCGTAAGGCGCAAATTGCCCATCCCCCTGTCAGGACATGTCAGGAGTAGGCCATAAAACAAAAAGCACCTCGCCAAAAACGAAGTGCTTCCTGTTTCAAATAATGACAATTGCCAATCGTCAGACCTGACCGGGATAAACCACCAGCTTGCCATGACCATCACGGGTATTACCGGTAAACAGCCGGACCATGACCCAGAATGTATGAATACAATCGATGCATAACAGTAAAAGCCCCATCAGAACCAAGGACGGGTCTCCACTGCCAAGGCAGGTCAACCCGACAACACACAACAGAAAATCTGCAATTCCATGCAGTATGTTGCCAAGATAAAAATGGTGAATGCCCAAGATGCCAAACACCCCGCACAGCGCCACGGCAGTGCCAAATTTCTTTTCACTGACCATGTCAGAAGGCAAAGAATGCTTTGACGGCACCACCGAGCACGGATGCCCGCAAGACGGACAATCCTGTGCCTGAAGCGACATGCTGTGGCCGCACATTGCGCAAAATTTGGTATTTGCGGAAGGTGCGGGCGCGCTTGTCATGCTTTTGTTTTCGTTTAAATCATCCATTGATTTCATCTTCATTCACCTGAAGGAACGAAAACGATTAGCTTTTGATCGGCAAGCCATTTTTATCTTTGAAGCTGCCAATGGCGATCATGATCAGATCGACAAGTGACCAAAAGCCAAAACCACCAAATGTCAAAATCATTAAAATGCCGGTGATAATCTTGCCGACATAAAACCGGTGAATGCCAAACACGCCCAAAA
This sequence comes from Thalassospira sp., assembly GCA_050299455.1. Classification (GTDB taxonomy): domain Bacteria; phylum Pseudomonadota; class Alphaproteobacteria; order Rhodospirillales; family Thalassospiraceae; genus Thalassospira. Next base: position 56,657 of record JBNKVZ010000002.1, on the reverse strand, counting down.
AGAGACAGAGCAACAAAGTCGGGACAAAGCCCTTCGGCGAAACGGGTCCGCCAGCAGCAGCATTTGGCTGCCCACATTTGGGGCAAGCAACAGCAGCTTCGGAAATTTCAGTTCCGCAAGAAGTACAGTAAATCACGTGTCGTTCCTTTTATTTCATTGGTATTTTTTGAATCAGCTTTCGCTTCCGGACAGAAATATCCGAAAGGAAAGCTCCAACCATTTGTTTGCACGGGGTAATAAACAACAATCGATTGCGAAAAAACAAGCGACAATTTCAAGGACTATACGTTTGAAGGGTCTGAAAAACCTCAATTATTGTGTGGAAGTATAAGCAAAAGACACCCCACAACGAAAAACCTGCCAACTCAGCAGCGGCAGGTTTTAACACAACATATGATAAGGATCAGAGGTGGCGGTTACAACAACCCTTCAATCACCCGATCTGGCGGAGTGTGGCCATCGACAAAGGTTTTGATATTGATCAGCACCTTTTCGCCCATATCCACCCGGCCCTCGATGGTGGCAGACCCCATATGCGGCAACAAGACCGCGTTATTCTGCTCGATCAGCTTGGGATTCACCGCCGGTTCATGTTCAAACACATCCAGGCCCGCCCCGGCAATTTCCTGATTGGCCAACATGCGTGTCAGCGCCATTTCATCAACGATCTCGCCGCGTGCGGTATTGACCAGAATGGCATGGGGCTGAAGCAGTTTTAACCGCCGCGCGGACAGCAAATGATAGGTTGCCGGTGTGTGCGGGCAGTTGACCGACACCACATCAACATGGGCCAGCATCTGATCGAGGCTTTCCCAATAGGTGGCATCCAGTTCTTCTTCAATATCGGGATGAACCCGGCGGCGATTGTGATAATGCACCGACAGGCCAAAGCCCTTTGCCCGGCGCGCCAGGGCCCGGCCAATGCGGCCCATGCCCACAATACCCAGCCGTTTCCCCCAAATACGATGCCCCAGCATCAGGGTGGGGCCCCACCCATTCCAGTCGCCCGACCGGATCAGACGTTCCCCCTCGCCCACGCGGCGCGACACAGACAGGATCAACCCCATCGTCATATCGGCGGTGTCTTCGGTCAAAACATCAGGGGTGTTGGTCACGGTAATGCCGCGCTGGCGGGCGGTTTGCAGGTCAAGATGATCAATACCATTGCCAAAATTGGCAATCAGCCGCAAGTTCGGCCCGGCATGTGCCAGCACGGCGGCATCAATGCGGTCGGTTACGGTGGGTACCAATACATCGGCATGTTTCACCGCTTCGATCAGCGCGGCCTTGTCCATCGGCGCATCGTCGATGTTCAAGCGGCTGTCGAACAGTTCCATCATGCGGGTTTCAATCGCTTCCGGCAACTTGCGGGTCACGATGACGAGGGGCTTTTTCTTGGTCATCTGCCGATCCTATGCGGTCTTTTAACTCTTTTGCTGGCAAAATCGGATATGGGTCATTCGCATCTTGCCGCATTGCAGTGATGCCACGGCCAAAGGTACGAAAGCAAGAATTTTGACGTCTTTTTTGTAATTTTATTTCTTAAACATCCGATTTTGACCATAAAGTCGGGAACCAGACCACTAAAAGGGAACCAACCCCATGCCTGTCAGGATGCGAAAGCTCCTTTCCCTGATCGTTCTTTGCGGATTTTTACTGCCGAATTTCGCCATCGCACAGGAATCGGGCCTGCCGATCCCGCGTTTTGTTGCGTTGCGGTCCGACAAGGTCCATCTGCGTTCCGGGCCCGGCCTGCGCTATCCCAAGGTCTGGATCTATCAGCGCAGCCACCTGCCCATGGAAGTGGTGTCGGAATTTGATACCTGGCGCAAAGTGCGGGACTGGGAAGGCAGTGAGGGCTGGGTGCATCAAAGCCTTTTGATCGGGACCCGTTATGTGATTGTCACATCTGACGAAATTACCATGTATGCCGCCGCAGACAAAAGTGCGCGCCGCATCGCCCTGGTCAAAAACGGCGTTGTTGGCAAAGTCGAAACCTGCCCCAAGGGCGTTGACTGGTGCCAAATTCAGTTTCAGGACTATGAAGGCTGGGTTCAGCGCGAGGGCATCTGGGGCGTATATGAAAACGAAGCCATTGAATAACGCCATCGAATAAAGCCAACCGGGCCGCTGGCGGGCTTAACGGTGATATCCGCGCATTCCGCCAGGCCCGCTTGCTTTCTTCTGCTTTTTGGTTTTAACCGCCTCAGGCCGCGGCGGGCAAAACCCGCCTTAAAACGGCAAACAGCTCCAGATGGGCGGACCATACAAACTGGTCCACCGGCACCACCTTTTGCAGTTCATAACCGCCATTGCGCAAAAGGCGAATATCGCGGGCAAAGGTCGCCGGGTTGCACGACACCGCCAAAATCCATTCCGGGCCAAAATCGGCCAGAATTTCACACTGGGCCAATGCGCCAGCACGCGGCGGGTCAAACACAACAATATCGGCATTTTTCAAATCATCCGCATCCAGCGGCTGACGAAACAGGTCGCGCTTTAAAACCTCAATCGGGGCGGCAGAACGGCCAACGGCATATTGCAAGGCCCGCACGGCATTCGCATCCCCCTCGACGGCCAGCACCCGGCGACGGTCGCCCTGCAAGGCCAAGGGGAAGGTAAAGCTGCCGATCCCGCAAAACAGATCAATGACCTGACGGGCCGGGATATGGGCCAGGGCTGCGGCCATCGCGTCGGTCAGGGCCTTTTCCCCCTGATGGGTTGCTTGCAAAAACCCACCGGCCGGAACAGGCACCGCAATATCGGCAAAATGAACTTCGGGAACGCGGCGCTGGGCCAGGGGTTCTGCCGGGTTATCGCCGGTTTTCCAGGCCATGCGCGCCAAATCGGCATAGTCCGCCAGTTCAGCCAGGCCCTGGCGCAAATCCAGGTCCGGTTCGGCACTGGCGGAAATCACCACATCAAGCCCGTTATCTGCTGCATTGATGACAATGCTTTTGACGATGCTGGCACTGTCGCGCGGCAGACTTTCCAAAAAGGACTGGCAGTGATTGCGAAATTCAACAATTTCCGGCAGCAAAACCATACAGCCCGGCACATTGACGATATGGTGGCTAAAGCGTTCCGCATAGCCAACAAACACGCCGTCCTGGGTACAGATCACCGAAAAGTCCGCCCGGCGACGGCTTGAGGGCGGGGATGTTTCAAGGGTACCAACCAGCATTTCGGCCTCGGCCCGGTCCGAAATGCCCGCCCGCGCGACCGCCTGCACCGCCCGTTGGCGTTTCCAGTTTCGGTAGTCTTCATCTGGCAAATGTTGCAGCGAACAGCCACCGCATTTTTCATAATGGGCGCATTTCGCATCGGCATGCGCAACAGGGCGGGCATGAATGGCAATCACCTCGGCGCCATAGCCATCGCCGCGCTTTTGCCGGAGTTTAACCCGCACTTCATCGCCCGGCAAAACCCCGTCGACATAAACCAGCACCGATTTGCCATCAATCGCGGCCGTTTCCGCCAGGCCATCCCCGCGCGCACCAATATCGGCAATGCGGACATCCACTTCTTTACCGACCATCGGGTCACGGCGCGGCGCATTGCCACGACGCCCGGGACGGGAACGGAAATTGCGCGAACGGTTTTTCATATCGACGTCTCTTTTGCGGGATGAACCTGTTTATCGCCCGACGGCCACCATCATCAGGCGGCTTCCTTCCAACAGGCATATTCGCCGGGAAATGCCGCCCTGTTATAGGAGGTCCGGGCACGTATGCCTAGGGTGGATCACCAACGCCGCCGCGATATCATCCCCCTGCCCCTGTTAAGACGGCGAAAAAACATTTTGCGACACATTTATCCGGAAATCCGATAAGCTGCGCCTCCAATACGCCAATGGACATTGGCAAATGCTCAGCAATTGCCATGTGAAAAGGGGGGCTCTGGCCAAAAATAAGGCCAGCGCAATAACCTGCATAACAAAATGGGGATCCTATGCAGGACACAGCAGATATATCTGACGCTAGTCGTGGACAAAAGAAATCGGCCTTTAATATCCGTGCGGCAGTTCTTGCGGTCGTTTGTTTCTGCCTGATCGGTGGCACATCCCTGCTTTTGAGCCAAAAGATCAAACAGGAAAACGAACGTGCCCTGCGGGCAAATGCAGAATTGCTGGCAATGAACCTTGCCGACCGGATTGGTGAAACCATCAATGCCAATTTACATGCGCTTGAAAATTTCGCCGATAACTGGCGTGGCCAGGCACCCGAAGACGAACGGCAATATATCGCGCAGGCAGCCTCGTTACAGTCGCGATTTGAGGCCCTTCAGGCTGTTAACTGGATAACACCCAACTACATCATCAAATATGTTGCCCCGATCAAGGGCAATGTCTCGGCGATGGGGGTGGATTTAAAACGCCATCCCGTGGCGGGGCCGGTTCTCGATATGGCCTTTGATCAGCGTCGGACACAAATCACCCCGACACTTGAACTTCTTCAGGGCGGACGGGGCTTTGCCGCCTATGTGCCCGTCATCAACTCGGAAGGCGACATTGTTGGCCTGGTCAACGGTGTTTTTCGCATTCGCACCATGCTCGCAAGCATTCTTGGCGGCGATTATCTGGCCAATTACACCATTCGGGTGCGCGAAAATGCCAGCGTTTTATTTGAAATGCAGGGCAATGGCAGCGACCCAAACCTGACCCGAACCAGCAGGGTCAATGCGGCAGACCATAAATGGGATATTGACGTTACCGCCGCCCCCGTCACCGCCGGTATTGACGCAACTGCCCCGCAAATGATTTCGATTACCGGCCTTATCATGGCGGCGCTGTTTTCGGGATTGCTGTATTTTTATGCCAGTCGCCGCGAAAGCCCGATCTCGCGCAAATTTCAGCACATTCGGGGACGCGAAAATGTCAGCGACCTGGCCCTGACCATCAATCGTTCGGACGGGCATTTGCTTGCCATGTCGCCGGAAACGGCCAACTTTTTTGACCTGCGCGAGGAAGATTTCGGCTTTATCCGTCTTTATAATCTCGCCCCGGAATTTCAGTCAGACGGCACATCGTCACAGCGCGCCCAGGATAAATTGCTCTCGGCCATGACGCAGGGTGAAACAGAAGTGCGCCGGGAATGGGTGGTGCGCAGTGCAGAAGGGGTGCATCTTGTCTGCGATCTGTTGATGACGCCATCGACCAGCAACAGCGATCATATGGATGTATTGCTTCATCATAACCCGGCGGCAAATGCAGCCGTGAACCGGCTGCGTTATCTGGCAACCCACGACCCGCTTACCGGCCTGCCCAACCGCGCCCTGTTTGACGACCGGCTTAACCAGGCGGTTGCCCATGCCAAACGCTATGGCAAGCTGTTGTCGGTCTTGATGGTCGATATTGATAATTTCCGCGCCGTCAATGACCGCTATGGTGCCGATGTCGGGGATGAAACATTACGGTCCATTTCCGGGCGGTTGCGCGCCACCGTGCGCGAAAAGGATACATGTTCGCGCCTGTCGGGCGATACATTTGCCATTATCGCCACCGACCTTTCCGAAGCCGAAGGGGCCGCCCTGGTGGCTGAACGCATTGTCGAGGCCATTTCCCACCCCATTCCCATTGGCGGAGACGAAATTCGCCTGCATGTCAGCGTGGGGGTTGCCCTTTATCCCAATGATGCACGGGCCCCGTCACAATTACTGGCCAATGCCGATGCCGCCATGTATCGCGCCCAGAAATCGGCAGAATCCTCTTACTGCTTTTTCGTCGAAACCATGAACAATGTCATGCATGCGCGCCTGTCGCTGGAGGCGCAATTGCGCCGCGCGGTCGATGAAAAACGTTTTGTGCTGGAATATCAGCCCCGCTTCCGCCTGTCCGACCACACCCTGACAGGGTTTGAAGCCCTGCTGCGCTGGCATGATGACAGCGGGCTGCGCCACCTGCCGAGCGACTTTATTGCCGTCGCAGACCGTACCGGGCTTCTGGCCCCGCTCGGCCGCTGGATCATTACCTCGGTCTGTCAGCAAATACGCCAGTGGCGGACAGATGGCTACCAACCGGTGCCTGTCGCCCTGAACCTGTCGGGGCGGCAGTTCATCCAGGCGGATATCATTAAAAATATCCATGAAGAAACCGAACGCTATGAAATTCATCCGGCCTTAATTGAAATCGAAGTTGCCGAAGACGTTGCCATGCGCGACCCGGAACATTCCCTGGCCCAGTTCTATCGCTTTGCCGAGGCCGGCATCAGCCTGACGCTGGATCAGTTCGGAGCAACCCATTCGTCATTACGCTATCTGAAACGGTTTCCCGTTCAACGGATCAAGCTATCGCAAAGCCTTTTTGACATCGAACTGGATGAACAACCCGAAAACAGCGTTCTTGGCCCGGCAACGCGTCTATGCAAAAGCCTGAACCGGCGTGTGGTCGCCGTTGGCGTGGAAACAGAAGAACAACTTGCCATGCTGGGCGCTGCGGAATGCGATGAAATCCAGGGCTTTATCTTTTCCCCGCCGGTGGCAAGTATCGCCACCACCAGCTTTATGAAACGCCACATCGCACCCGAGCCACCCGCAGACGCCCCCAAAGGGGAGTAAACGCGACGGGCTCTGAAGCCTGAACAAAAGATAAAGCACATCTGACCGCCCGAGAGACAGGGCGGTCAGATGTGCGGTCTTTTGGGAAAAGGGGCCTTACAACAAAAAGGCTGCCGCCAAGCCCAAAAAGGCAAAGAAGCCAACAACATCGGTAATCGTGGTCAAAAACACCGATGACGACACCGCCGGGTCCACCCCCGCCCGTTCCAGTGCGAGGGGAATAATGGCCCCTGCCGCCCCCGCCACGATCAGATTAATGATCATGGCGACACCAATGACCATGCCCAGGCGCATATTATCAAACCAGAACCAGCTCACCGCGCCACTTAACACCGCAAAGGCAAGGCCATTGAGGGTACAAACCGCGACTTCCTTGCGCACAACGCGCCAGGCATTGGTGCTGGTCAACTCACGCGTGGCAATGGCACGCACCGCCACCGTCAGGGTCTGGGTACCGGCATTGCCCCCCATCGAGGCGACAATCGGCATCAGCACTGCCAGGGCCACCAGGCTTTGAATGGTGTTTTCAAACATGCCAATCACCATCGAGGCGGCAATCGCCGTACCCAGATTAACCAAAAGCCAGGTAAAACGGGACCGGGTGGTATCGAGAATGGCGCTGGAAAGGTCATCTTCCTCGCCAACACCGGCCATGCGCATCATGTCTTCTTCATATTCTTCATCAATGACGTCGACCACGTCATCGACCGTAATCACACCGACCAGGCGGCCATTATCATCGACAACCGGTGTTGAAATCAGGTCGCGTTGACGAAACAGATGGGCGACATTTTCCTGTTCTTCGGTGACAAGCACGGTGCGCATGTCATCGCATTCCATCACATCGCGCACCAAAACCGGGCGGTTGGTGCGAATCGCCCGTGACAGCGGCATCATCCCCACCGGGCGATAGCGCGGATCCACCACGATAATGTCGTAAAAATCTTCGGGCAGGTTTTTAGCCGACCGTAAAAAATCGATGGTCTGGCCGACACTCCAGTAATCGGGAATCGCCACCAGTTCACGCTGCATGATACGGCCAGCGGTATATTCAGGATAGGACAAGGCCTCCTGAACGCGGGCACGTTCAATTTCCGATAATGCCCCCAGCAATTCCTGCTGGTCGGCTTCCTCCAGATCCTCGATGACCTCAACCACGTCATCCGAATCAAGCTCGGAAATGGCTTCAGCCACAACATCGGTGCCCAACTGCGCAATAACATCTTCACGCAGCTCGTCATCAAGTTCGGTCAGAAGCTCGGGGTCAAAATCAGGCCGGATAACATCGACAAGCTGTTGACGTTCGGCATTGCCGGCCCAGCCCAGCAGGTCGGCAATATCGGCAAAGTGCAGTTCGCCAACCAGCTCTTCAACGCGCGGGGTGTCTTCCTCGTGCAGGGCATCAAGAATTTCGCGGGCATATTCCGGGGTCAGGTCAACATAATCATCGCTGGTAGATGCAGATGACGTCTTATTTTCCGGACGATCAAGTTCTTTGATGTCAGTCATCTGTCCCTCCCCGATTGCTATTTTGCTGTTTTACCGCTTTGACTGTCCCTTAGACAAAAACCGTGCCGGACCATTTCGTCCGGCACGGCTGTTTTTGCGCCATCATTTATGCCTGGTCAAGTGCGGTGCAAGCCCACACAAGACTAACGCGCTTAAACGCGGGACTGTTCCCGGTCAATCGCGTCGACCACGGCAATCGCGCTCATATTGACCAATCCACGCACAGTGATCGACGGGCTGACCACATGGGCCGATTTCGCCGCACCAACCAGGATCGGACCAACAGGTAGCCCGTCTCCCAGCATTTTAACCATATTATAGGAAATATTCGCCGCATCGAGGGTCGGCATCACCAGAAGGTTGGCCGATCCTTTCAACATCGAATTGGGGAAAATACGGTCGCGGATGGTTTGCGAAATCGCCGCATCGGCGTGCATTTCACCTTCGACTTCCAAATCAGGGGCCTGAACACGGATGATTTTAAGGGCATCGCGCATTTTACAGGCCGACGGATTTTCGTGACTGCCGAAATTGGAATGTGAAATCAGCGCGGCCTTCGGCGTAATGCCGAACCGTTTGACCACATCTGCCGCCATAATCGTGGTTTCCGCAACATGTTCGGCACTCGGATCAACCGACACATAGGTATCGGTCAAAAAGAACGTCCCGTGTTTCATGATCATCATGTTAACAGCCGAGAAATCCGACACACCTTTGCGCAGGCCAACCAGATTGCGCACATAGCGCAAATGGCGCAGGAAGCCGCCCTGGCACCCGCAAACCATAGCATCAACCTCGCCACGGCGCAGCATCAGGCAGGCGACCACAGTGGGGCGTGTGCGCACGATGGAACGGGAATATTCGGGGTTAATGCCGCGACGGCCCATAATGTTGTGGAAATCCTGCCAGTCCTGCTCGAAATGGCGGTTATCATCCGGGTCGTGAATTTCAACCTGCTCGTCGGGAATCAGACGCAGGCCAATTTCCTTGATGCGATCCAAAATAACATCACGACGGCCAATCAAGACCGGATGGCAAACACCATCATCCACCAGCACTTGACAGGCCTGCAAGACACGGCGCGATTCGCCTTCAGGGTAAACCACGCGTTTTTTATGGCTGCGGGCCATATCAAATACCGGCTTCATCACCAGGCCAGAGCGGAAAACAAACCCTTCCAACTGCTGACGATAGGCATCGAAATCCTGGATCGGACGCTTGGCAACACCGCTATCCATTGCCGCCTTGGCAACACGCGGCGGAATTTCCAGCATCAATCGCGGATCAAACGGTTTCGGAATCAAATATTCCGGCCCGAATTTAAGTTCTTCCCCGCCATAGGCCGTGGCAACAATGTCGGAAACTTCCGCTGTTGCCAAATCGGCAATCGCCTCAACAGCGGCGATTTTCATGGCCTCGTTAATTTCGGTCGCGCCAACATCCAAAGCGCCGCGGAACAGGAACGGGAAACACAGAACATTGTTGACCTGGTTGGGATAATCGGTCCGTCCTGTTGCCATCACGGCATCGGGGCGAATTTCCTTCACCAGTTCAGGCGAGACTTCCGGGGTCGGGTTTGCCAGCGCCATAATGATGGGGCGTTCGCCCATCTTGCGCAGTTCGTGTTCACCCATGATATTCGGCGCGGAAAGGCCCAGGAAAATATCCGCCCCTTCAATCACGTCATCCAGGGTGCGGGCATTGGTTTCAATGGCATATTCCGCTTTCCACGGGTCCATTTCCTCTTCGCGGCCTTTGTAGACCACGCCGAAACGGTCGGTCACCGTGATGTTTTCGCGCGGCAGGCCCATTGATACCAAAAGGTTCAAACAGGCAAGGGCGGCAGCACCGGCCCCCGACGCCACCAGGCGCACCTTTTCCAAATCCTTGCCGACAACGCGCAAACCATTGCGCACAGCCGCCGCCACACAAATGGCGGTTCCGTGCTGGTCATCATGGAAAATTGGAATATTGCAGCGTTCGCGCAGCGCCTTTTCAATGATGAAACATTCCGGCGCCTTGATGTCTTCCAGATTGACGCCGCCAAAGGTGGGTTCCAGGGCAGCAACAATATCAATAAATTTTTGCGGATCGAGTTCGTTCACTTCCAGATCGAAAACATCGATATTGGCGAACTTCTTGAACAGGACGGCCTTGCCCTCCATCACCGGCTTGGACGCCAGCGGGCCAATCGGGCCAAGCCCCAAAACAGCCGTACCGTTGGTGATCACGGCAACCAAATTGGCGCGTGCGGTGTAATCAACTGCCGTTTCCGGGTCCTTGACGATTTCCTCGCAGGCAAAGGCGACGCCCGGCGAATAGGCCAGTGCCAGGTCGCGCTGGTTGGCAAGGGTTGTTGTTGCGGCCACTGCCAACTTACCCGGGGTGGGATACCGGTGATAGTCCAAAGCAGCTTCGCGCAGCTTGTCGTTTCTGTTTGTCATATTAATACCTTTAACTTCAGGTATTTAGGCCAAATTAACCTAAAGTGGATTAAGCCCTGAAAATTCATAGCCGTGTGGGACCGGCCAGCCTAGTGGAATTATCACATCGAGAGAAGCATTCAGTTATGGCGCACCGTAATAATTCCCTTGTTCGCGTATGAAAACCCTACGGGAATTCAGGATCATATCACGCCTGCAATGCCTTCTGAAAACTTTAAGATTATTCAATTTTGACAAACGGCTCGACAGGCAGCAACCACACCGGCCCCAATAGCCGCAATCAGGCAAATTCGGCCAAAACAACATATTCACCATGATGTAAACGGGCAGGCCGTTCCGGGCTCATATATTTTTCGCGGAACTGTTCGGTCGCATCAATCGAATGCAGTTTACAGCCCTGCGTTTTCAAAAACGCCTCCATATGGGGGGCTTCCATCGTCCATTTCAGCGGTTCACCAATAAAATTCAAATACCAGGACAGCGCCTTGCGGGTATTGCTGCGCGGGCTGCCATGTGGCTCCACCACGGTAAACAAAAACTGCGTTCCCACACCGGTCAGATTGCGAATGGCGGTAAACATATGTGTGACCTCTTCTTCCGTCAGGTAAACCGTCACCCCTTCGCTAATGAAAAGAGTTGGCCGGGACGGATCAAACTGTTCACAACCGCGCAGGCGGTCTTCGATGTTCTGATGGGTAAAATCAACGCTTAGATAATGCACCTTCGCAAGGTTAGCCTCGGATTCCGGTGTGTTTTCAAAGGCATCGGCCTTAAATTTTTGCGTTGCCGGATGGTCGATTTCAATAAAATTGACGTCGGGAAATTCGCAGGACAAACGAAACACCAGGCTGTCATAGCCCGCCCCCAGGCTAACCACCTGTGTGATACCCTTGGCAATGGCAGCACGGGCCTTATCCTCGATGCAGCGTTTGCGCAAAATATAATGCAGGGTAATGCCCGGCAGAAAAATAAACTCGCGAATGCTGGTTTTCAGCCCGACCAAAGGCTTATCAAGCTCTGCTAACCGGGCACGCCCCTCTTCGGAGGCAGAAAGAACACATTCCCCCAACCGCTTCACATTGTCGGGCACCAAATAACTGTGCGGTGTGCGCCGCGCCACATAAACCAGCCCCTGCAACACCGTATAGGCCGTTGAACTTGCGGTATCTTCTTTCACTTCGTTTCGCCCCCGAAAAACGTGATCTGTCGTGCGCTGTATTTCAGCTTCTGCTGGTCTTGCAATGTGCCAAGGTGCCGTTCTGCCTGTGCGACCGACACCAGCGCCATATCGGCAAATTCCTCGACCGATACGCGCGATTTCAAAATATCCGGATTTCTGGGTTCAGGGATCGCCGCATGCCGTAAACGATCAACGAAATAATCAAGTCGTTCGTCATCGGATGCACAGGCGTAAATCATGCCAAGATTATTGGCATCGCGCAGACGACCCGTCAAAATTTGCATCAGGTCTTTCAGGCGTTGCGGGTCTTCGTTGCTTTTTTCCCAAAAAACATCGCGGTTGATCACAACCAGTTCCGTATTGCGCCCGGCCACAGCCGTTGCCGAACGGGGTGACGAATCGATCAGGGACAATTCACCAAACATGTCCCCCGCCCCCAGTTTCGCCAGCCGCAGTTTGCGGTCCGATCCATTGTGATGGCGGATAATGTCCACACTGCCTTTCGTGATCAAAAAGGCCTCGTCCCCGGTTTCATCCTGGCGAAATATCTCCTTGCCACCATCCACCAGATGCCACTGAAAACAGCCACTGAAATGATCCAGCAGGCCTTTCTGGTCCTTGAACATGCCAAAGGCCCAGCGATACATCGGCGCCATCGGCGAGGCAAAAGGCAGAATTTCAACACCCAGCCCCCCAACCGACACCGGGTCGGCCAAACGGTTCCAGCCCAGCCTTTCATAAATGCTCGCTGTCGTCACATTGACCGTCGCCAGAATGTGGGTCACGCCCCACATATGCCCAATATCGGTCGCCATCCGAAGAAGGCCGCCAAACACATATCGGCGATTGCGCCATTCTTCGGCGATGGCAAGCATACCGGCACTGGCAAATAAGGGCTTTCCACGTCCTGCGACCCGTTCTTCTTCCGTCACCTTCTGCCGATAACCGGAAAAATCAAAGGCATGGTCGGCTGGCAGGCCCAGTTCCGAATCGCGATTAACCCGCATGGTCGCCACCGGAACATCGTCACTATACGCAATCAGATTCGCAACGGAAGGAACGGCGTCATAAAGATCAACGACCGCGCCGTCATATTTGTCGGCAAAATGGCCGTGGTCTTGATAGACCCGATAGCGCAAATGATAGACGTCGCTGAGTTCTTTGCCGGTTTTGGCAACTTTAATCCGAATAGACATGGCTTTGCTGTGTACTCCCCCAATCCAGCAAACATCCCCGATATGAGCCACATCCCTTTCCGGCCACCGACCAACAAAGGCTGCGATCATTTTAACGCATCTTAGAAAGGATCTTGGTTTCTTCTTATACCCCTATTTCGTCTGTATAATATACAGAAGTAGGTATTTATCCACGACTGATTGCAGAAATTTCCCACTGGACTGGCTGCACCACAAAACAATGCCCGGTCGCGGCAGGGCAGGCCCCTTCGCCAGCACCAGCAAAGACTGCCACACAGGGAGGATATTTTTGTTTTACATCGGAAAATCGCGCCAGAATCAGAAAGGCCCTTCTCTGTTTCCAGAGAAAGGCCTTTTTGGTGCGGTCGAGAAGACTCGAACTTCCACGGGGGTTAGCCCACAGCGACCTCAACGCTGCGCGTCTACCAATTCCGCCACGACCGCATAGTATGTTTGCTACAAGCCCAGTGAGGTAACGTTGCGGGCTTGCCTTGGCGCGGAAAGGGAGATAGCAAAAAGGACACCCCCAATCAAGGGGAGTTTTCATTTATTTGACAGGAAAAATGAAAAGTATCGATTTTAGTGCCCAAAACCCCGAATGGCGGGTGGCAAAAGAGCTTATTTCGTACCCGGAAGCGCTTGCAGAAATGGAAGCGCGTGCCGAAGCCATCGCCAAAAACGACGCGAGCGAATTAATTTGGCTGGTTGAACATCCGCCTCTTTACACAGCGGGAACCAGTTCAAAAATAGAAGACTTGGTCGATCCGGAGCGTTTCCCGGTTTATAATGCCGGGCGCGGAGGGCAATATACCTATCACGGGCCGGGGCAACGCACGGCCTATCTGATGATGGATTTACGCAAACGCGGGCGCGATGTGCGGGCCTACGTGCATAATCTGGAAGAATGGATTATTCGCACCCTGGCGCTGGCCGGGGTCAAAGGCGAACGACGCGATGGGCGTGTTGGCATATGGGTGGATCGGGGCAATGGCCGTGAAGACAAAATTGCCGCCATCGGTGTACGTGTGCGTCGTTGGGTCACCTTCCACGGCATTGCGATTAACGTACACCCGGATTTGACACATTTCGGCGGCATTGTGCCCTGCGGCATTGCAGAACATGGTGTTACCAGCCTGAAAGACCTGGGAATTGACATGACAATGGCGCAGCTTGATACCTTGCTGGCACAAACATTCAATGACGTTTTTCCGCTTCCATCCGTGGATTTACCGAGTGACAGTGCCTGACATACCCACGCAATCGAGACGGAACCGCGCAATATGCCTGGACCAAAAGACGACAAGAACCACCGCGAATCTGAGCTTTCTGACAGACAGCATGCAGAAATGCCCGACAGCATCGCGGATGGTAATCTTGTTGATGCGGAACGCGACATCCTCCAGGAACTCGAAACCGCCCTTTCCGAGCATATTGCGCTGGTTCTGGAATGGAATCGCCGCTTGATCGTGCAGGACGAGGAGGCTCGACCAAGTAGCCTGCCCGACCTGCCCGACCATGACCATACCGACGACCACGACTGTAATTTTGGCGCCTGGTACGCCCTGAACCAGCATAACAGGCTGATTGACCAACCTGCCATCCATGCCCTTGCCACCACGCACGAACAGCTTCACAACGCCGCCCGGCGCATGCTGAAGCATTTTGACCATAACGGCAAAATCGATGTTGCCGAATATGATATCATGGCGTTGCGGGCCGAATCGTTTTTCAGCCAAATTCGCCGCCTTGAACGCGCCTTTCGCACCGCGCGCTCCAATGTGGACCCGTTAACCGGGGCCTATAACCGGCAAACGATGCTGTCAGACCTGGAAGTCGAACGCGAAAGGTCGATTCGCACCAAATCTGCCACAGCGATTGCGATGGTCGATCTGGACCATTTCAAGGCCATTAACGATACCCACGGCCACCAGGCTGGCGACCTTATTTTGCAAACAATCGCCGGTATTTTGCAGTCCCATGTCCGGCCTTTTGACAAGGTCTATCGTTATGGCGGCGAAGAATTTCTGATCTGCCTGCCCAATGCCGATATGCGCCAGACAGCCCGAATTCTGGAACGCCTGCGCCGCGTGATCGAGGCCACCCCGGTCAAACTGGAAAATGATGTCTCGCTTTCGGTCACCACATCAATCGGGGCTGCCCCCATCCTGCCAGACCGCAAGATTGACCAGATTATCGACAAGGCCGACCGCGCCCTGTATGCCGCCAAGGAAAGCGGCCGAAACCGTGTGCGTTTATGGCGTTCACCAGAAACCACCGAAACCGGCAAAAAATAATATTCACCACCCCGCACCAAATCCGTCTGGCCTGTTTCTAATAAACGCGCAACCAACGAATCCTTCGCTGGCACATTTGCCGTGCCGGAAAGGCACATATGCGTTTTCTGCCCCGCCCTTAAAGACAACGGGCTTTGAAAACCCAAAAGCCCGAATATTAAAACCTTAAAAAATACAGCCTTGAACTACTTTAACGTGAATTTGACTGCCATCTTCCCGTAATCTCAGCGGCTTATCGATACCTGTGATTGCAAAATTCACCAACAGTTCACAAAAATTCTATCAGGGCGCACTCTTGTCTTCACAAGTTTGAAACATATCTGCAAACTATAATAATAATAACGCGGCTGATTTATATAATTGCCGGTTTATAAAATTGCCCTTGGGAGGGAATTCGTTTCGCCAAAGACGGAGACCCAAAATGACGACAACAACAGACTATATCCCCGGCGACCCCGCCCTGATGCTGGCTGTGCTGCGCTCTGCCTCGGCCGGGCTTGGTCAAAAAGCCCTGAAAGAAAAAGTCCTGTCGCTGTTTTGCTGCGATGATGATGGCACCCAGATCATCCTGCAAGATACTCCCGCCCTGCGCAGCCGCATTGAATATGCCAAATCACAGCTGAAAATGGCCGGTCTGATCCGCATTGCCCATGATGGTACATTATCCATCACCTCGTTGGGCGACGCCATGCTGATCACCTATCCGCTGGGCATTGATGCTGGCGTTTTGTGCTCCCTGCCGGCCTTTCGCCACCGCCTTTACAGCGAACATGCCCCGGCCAGCCGTTCCCTGCCCAATGCTGCGCTTAATTACGGCTTTTCAGCCGGGCTTGGCGCCCACCGCCTGACGGAAAACCCCTATCCCGCCGACAGCCGCGAACATGAAGACTGGCTGATGGGCTGGGACGAAGCCCTGGACCAATACAAACGCGAAAAAGAAACTCTGTTAAGCTAATCAGCGAAATACCATCGCAACCGATATTGCATTAACGGCTATTTGACATGCGAGGCGCATGAAGCGCCCAACTTTGTTGCGATTTTCAATTGATCGCGCAATTTGTGCCTATGACATTATGCAAACCTGCATAATGCGATGTCGTGTCCCCGATGCCATGTGGCATGCCTGGGGCGCATCTGTGCGCATCCGTTCAGTATCCCTAAACTTTCCCACACCCTGCGTCCAACACCTATGACGTTGTACAGCCCCGATGCCGCACCGTTATGTCTTCGGATGACCGGGCTTCAATGACACGACATTTGCCTCATCGCCGGTATTTTTGACGGCTGATTGTCTTTTCCCAGCCGAATCCGATGTTTTGCCGGTTACGCGCACCGCGGAATCATCCTCCGATGCCTGCCCATTTTGGGATTCTTGCGGATCTTTTACGGCTTTTTCCTCAGCCGCAACCGCCTGTTTCGGATCGATATCCGCATTCTCATCCGCTGCCGCCTCTCCCCCGACCGGATCAGCATCCTGCGTTAGGCGATGTGCGGCTAATTTGCGGTCTTCCATATCTTTTAGCGATTTGCTGTGTTGGCGTTCGGCCCGGCTACGGCCAAAGGCAATGCGATTGGCATCCGCCTTTTTGGCTTTTTCATCACGCGCCTTACGCTTGCGATGCTGCCGCAGATTGACAATATCCGCCATTTTGCTCGCCTCCCTGCTTTTGAACGCTGGATCATTTTATCATAGCTGGCGCATCAGATGACAATGCCGGATGACAATGAGGCAACAGCAACAGCCACTGCCAAAACAAAGAAAGGGCACCTCGTGTGAGGTGCCCCGTTCCGGCCGTTCAACTGATCAGGATCGAAACTGATTAGCGAACGTAAACATGTACTTCGTTTGCCGACACCGACGAACTGGTCGAATCCGACAGCCGCACGCGGGAATTGGGCATTCCCATATCCATCAGCGAGCGCACAACACTTTGTGCATCGCGCTTTGCCTTGCTGCTGTTCAACGCGACCTGTGCCGGCGTCCCGCGGTTCGGGGTGACGGCGACAATATCAAAGGTCGCATCGGGGCGACGTTCCAGCGCACGGTTCACCGCATTATAAAGTGCCTGTTCGTATTTCACACTGGCACTATCGAAACGAATCACCACCAGCGGGCGGTCTCTCGAATCGGGCAAAGTCCGGTTTGTCGCAACCGGTTGGGACGGAACAGACTTTGTCGCCAGCGATTCGCCAAAAATCTCGCCATTTTTAACGGCAAGTGACAGCGCATTCAGATTTGAACGCTCATTGGCGATATAGGTGGTCTGGCGCGACAGGTCTTCACTGATTTCGCTTAACAAACGATCAATCAGGACCGAGGTCCGGTTGGTTTCATCTTCCAGCATGGCAAGCTGGCGATGGTCTTCGTCAACCGCGCCGGAAACCTGATAGGCAGACCGCACCGATTCCAAAAGGAAGGTGGATAATGTCGAATCTGCTGCAACATCGTTGGCAAGCGAATTAAGCGATGCGATATCGCCATTCACTTTATCAAGTTCCTGCTGTGCCTGGTTCCACTGATTAACCAGCACCGGGTTCCCCGGCGTTGTACCAACCTGCAAGCGGGCATTAATCGCTGCCACCGTGCCATGATAAGCCTGTGAATGGCTTACCGTCTGGGCCCGCAGGCTTTGCAACTGGTTGTTATGGGTATTAAGCGCTGATTTCAGGCGGTTCAATTCCCGACGCATGCTTTCAACTTTGGTCCCGACAAAAGTGCCTGTCGTTGACATCCCCGTCAAAGGCTGTGTGCTGCGCCTGACGTCGGCCTCTCCGGCGTCTGTTCCGATATCCGTCTGTGCCGCACTGGTTTGGCTCGCCGATGATCCGGCACCCTCCCCGCTAAGCGCCGGCCACATGGCATCGGTAGAATTGGAACACCCGCCTAGCAGCAGGGCGACGCCGAAAACGGCGAGGTAGGTTTTGCGAACGGCCATTTCGATCAATTACCTAAGTAGGAATAAGCGAATCTCCCTGGGCCTGCTTTTTTATGTATAAACAAGCCCCTGCTCCCCTGGGATTGAACAGCATCTTAATAGAGGGTTCCCCCCGGAACAAGACGCATTTCCCCCTTTTTTCCCCGTAACATAGGCATAATCGCCAACTTGGCAGAAAACCGGGCCCCTCAAAGCTACTTACAGGCGATATTTTACGGCGTCGAAGAAAAAATACACTTTTTTGAAAATTACCGCTTGCAAAGGTCACCGGGTTTTCATAAGTTCCGCTCCGCCGACGGGGAGCACACTTCGCAACCCGGCGGAAACAAAGACGAAGCGCCCGTAGCTCAGCTGGATAGAGCATCTGACTACGAATCAGAAGGCCGGAGGTTCGAATCCTTCCGGGCGCGCCATTGAAAGGCCCGACGTTAACGCGTCGGGCCTTTGTCTTTTCCGGTCCAGTTTTATTCGGGCAGCAATCTTTTTACCGTATCCCCTTGATAACAGGCCGCCAACGGCCCGAAACCGCAAACCGGCCCGGACCATTGGCAAATCCTGTTACATATGTGCTGGTTACTTTCTAACAGCCCCCAGGAATGTCGAAACCGCGCGTTCGAGCGAGCTTGAATCGTTGCGCAGGTGCGATGCCGATTCCTGCACATCCGTCGAAACAGTACCGACTTCCTCAATCGACTGGGCAAGTTCGGAAATACTGTCGGCAAATGTCCGCACACCATCCGATGCCTTGCTGGCACTGCTGGCGATTTCGCGCGTCGCGGCACTTTGCTGTTCCACGGCCGAGGCAATGGCTGTTGAAATCCCCTCGACCCGACCAACAACCTCGTCAATCCGGCCAATGGTCTGCACGGCAGCGCCGACCGAAGCCTGAATATCGCCAACCTGCCCGGAAATCTGGTCGGTTGCCTTTGCCGTCTGATTGGCAAGCCCTTTGACCTCGTTGGCAACAACGGCGAATCCCTTACCGGCCTCGCCGGCACGGGCGGCTTCAATTGTCGCATTCAGGGCCAAAAGATTGGTCTGGGCTGCAATATCCTGAATAATCACCACGACTTCACCAATCTGGCGCGCCTTATCATCAAGATCGCTAACATTCGTGGTGGCCTGCCCGGCTTCCTGCGCGGCCTCGCGGGCAATATCGGCGGCCAGGCTTACCTGCTGGCCGATTTCCTCGATCGAGGATAACAGTTCTTCTGCCGCAGAGGCGACGACCTGCACATTTTCACTGGCAAGGTCGGCCCCGCCGGTGGCATGGGACATACGGGTACGCGCCCGTTGCACCAGTTGCGCCATACGCTCTGTAATGTCGCCCAGGGCGACCGCTGCCGAACTGACCGAGCCAACAGCCTCGCCCGAGGTTGCTTCAAAATCGTCCGCCACCTTGCGCATGGCCGAAATACGTTCTTGCTCCGCTCTTTTTTCGGCCTGTTCGGCTTCTTCTTCCAGTTCTTTGGCACGAAGCGACTTATCGCGGAAATTTGCCAGGGCCGCAGCCATTTTGCCCATTTCATTGGTTTGCCCGGCATAGGGGATATCAATATGCAGTTCGCCCTCGGCCATGCGGCCCATGACAGCCGCCTGATTAAGGATCGGCCGGGCCAAAAATTTACCCAGCAAAAGGGCGGCACCAACCGCCAGGACCAGCACAATCAACCCAATAATCACCGCATCGCGCGACGCCGTATTGGCCCCCGCCAGAACCGCTTTACTTGGAACAGCGCCAATAACAGTCCATTTTTGCGGGGCATTCCCGAATTGGACTGGCAGGGCGACCAGATAATTCTCGACACCGTCAATATCGGCAATCACGAAATCCTGCTGAAGCGCCTGGGCCACCAATTCCTTGCTGACGCCAGAATCGGACAGCGGCTTTGCCAGCAATTCCTTGTCAGGATGGGCAACAACCGTGCCTTTATCCGTCACCAGCCAGATTTTACCCGCACCAAGCGGCTTTTCGTCGGCAACACGCGCCTGAAGCCCGCCCAAGTCAAGATCGACCCCGGAAACGGCAACAACAGCGCCATCAACGATGACCGGTGCCGTGGCCGACGTCATCAAAACCGGGTCCTGCCCTGCCGAATCCTCGACATATGGTTCCAAAACGGCCGATTTTTTGCTTGAGAACGAAACCGCAAAATAGCCTTGGTTATAATCCACCTGCATTTCCGGCACGGTGGCCAAAACAATATTTTCCCCGTTACGCACCCAATAGGGTGTGAAAATCCCGGTATTGGTGCTGCCGGATTTGTTGACCCAGTCCTTGTCTGCCCCATCAAGGGCGTTTGGCAGGGCCAATGTCCAGGTGCCAAACCAGCCCGCGTGATCTTTCAGCGACTCATGAAAAGTCTGGCTCAGAATCTCGCGATTGCTTTTATCTGGTGATGTTTTCGCCGTCTGGACATAGGCTTCGGTCATATCGGCAAATCCTTCGGCGGCACCCAGTGCCAATTCCAAACGCGCCGACATATCATCCGCAGCACTGCCCACCTCGCTGCGCATTTCCGAAATCCCGCTTGTTCGCGCCGTATCGAATGCCCGATTTGAGGCATGAACGATCACGATGCCTAACGCAATGGCAACCACAACTGCGGAAAAGAGCGCAATTTTTGTGCTCAATGCCAAATTATTCATTCTACTCTCCCATGCTCCCCGATCTTTTATGCATGCCAATATCGCGGCCAATACGCACAAGGCACACAAGAACATGTAGGGCCTAAAAAGTTGTATTTAAGAGAGAGCAGCGCTTTTTTCGTAAATCAGGCTGGCAAAAATTGTGCAACGCACCTTTGAGATGTAGGGCAAAACAAGCCCGATCACCTGCGCCATAATGCCGAACTCAAAATGGGGAAATTCCCATTGCGTGCGCGATCATCACTGTAAAACAACAATAATCACGGCATGTCGCACGCCGATGATGGCATCTTGGGCCATTCATTGATAGGTTACGGAAATCCTGCTGATGACGGAGCTTTGTCAATGAACGCAAATACGCGCATTACCATATCCTGTACGGACCGTGTTGGTCTGGTATCTGATATTTCCAGCCGTCTGTTTGATATTGGCGTCAATCTTGGCGCGACCAGTTTTGTGCTGGATCAGGGACGCGCGAATTTCATTACAACGTGCGAGCTTCCCGATACCTGCCCGATCAACGAATGCGAAGCCGCACTTTGTGAACTGCCCATGGAACAGGCCGAAGTCACGGTCGAGGCCATCCATCCGGCCCCTGTTTTAACCGACAGCCCCGGTGCCACGCATTTGATCGAATGTTCCGGCATCGACCAGCCCGGCCTGATCGCCCGGCTTTCGGAAATCTTTATCGAATATAATGCCAATATCGTGCAAATGGCCGCCTCGGCATCGGATGAAAACGACGCACGCGTTTATACCACGCGCTTTGCCGTTGCCATCCCCAAAGACAGGGCTGCCGCCTGCCTTGCCACCCTGGCAAATACCGCAGGCTCGCTTCGCATGCTGTTTCGCTTCGACCCGCTTGGGCAATAACGCCAAGCATCGAACCTGCACCCGACATGGCAAACGCCGAAACACCCGAACGCCCTGACATCCCTCAGGGCGTTTTGCTTTGCTTAAAAGAGGGCGTTTCCAGGCACGTTACCATCAACGCTATGCCATCACCCTGTTTCGCCCGGCCTGTTTGGCGGAAAACAGCTTTTCGTCGGCTTCTTTCAACACGAACCAGGGATCATCTTCATCCGCCGCACGTTCCGCCAAGCCAATCGACACGGTAATGCCAACCTCCCGGTTTGAGGCTGGCAAGGTGATTTTGCTGCCCGCGATTTTCTTGCGCAAATTCTCCAAGGCCTCCAGGACCCTGGTGCTGTCTCGCCCGGCAAACAGAATGGAAAATTCCTCGCCACCATAACGGAACGCCTTGCCCCCACCGCCGCAATTGGCCAGTTCACGCGCAACCTTGCGCAAAACCATATCGCCAACATCATGCCCGTGGCTGTCATTGAATTTTTTAAAGTGATCAACATCCAACATGGCAATGCAGTATTTTCCGCTTAGCTCCGCCATGGCATGGCCCAGCGCCCGTCGCCCGGAAAGGCCGGTCAAATCATCGACAAAGGCCATGCGCCAGGCTTCCTGGATAACACCGCCCAGAACAACCCCCGTTGCCGCCAGATAGGCAAACGACATATAACGCGCATCAACCAGAAAAACGGTAAATACCGGTGGCAAGGTACAAAACAAGGCAAATTCAAGCGACCGTCCCCGTGCCAGCAACACAACCATTGCCACAAAGGCCAGCAGCACAGCCATTTGCGGCAGGTCATCCGCCTTGCCCCCCAGCGCCATAAAGCGGGTATCTAACACATGATAAAACGCATCGGAAACATCGGCCCGGGTGGCGAACAGCACCAAGGCAAAAAACTGCACCGCCAAAAACAGGATCCGTGCCGCTCCGCGTTTGCGAAACACCCCACGTTCGGACATGAACGCCATCAAGATCAGATTGACGGGTATTATATAAAGTGTCGCAACTTTTAAAAACCGCACACCCTCTGGCGGGAAAACATCGGCGGCACCGACAAAAAACCAGTAACACACCACCAGAACCAGCATCGCATAAACAACGCGCCCGCGGTTAAACCAGCCCCCCAGGGCAATCCCCAGTGCTGCAAACAGAAACGGGCGATATTCAACAAAGCCAAGAAGTCCGTTTGGCAAAATGCCGGCCCGGTCTGCAAATGCCAGCAATGTTACCGCCGTTAAAATCAACACCGGTATCAACGCCACTGACATACAGGCAAAGAAGGCTCGACGCATATAATCCTGGCCCGTTCGTTTTTATTCTGGAAACTTGACCGGCAATATAAGGTTAAAAGTCGAAATATTCCTACAATAGTTTCAAGTTCATACAATTATTCACCGCCTCTCGCGAGACGGGAAAACACACGCTGAATTACGACTGTATAGGGTCGCTTAACCCGGTTAAACGGGCTGCACAGAAGCATGCCCGCATTCATAATATTCCCCAATAATGCCTTCCAACCAATGTCGAATTGGACGGCACCGCAATAATGTTGCTAACATACAGGCCAACAAGGCGGCACAAAAACATAACAGACCGCTTTTTCTGCCCAGGCAGGCCCCGGTACAGGTACAGGTTTGACGCTATTGCGCATTTTACGGCGATGCCTTTGCGCAATGCAGCAAGGAGAGACACATGAGCTTCACCACACCGACCCCGGCCCCCGCACGCCTGAACCGGTCCGAACTGGCCGTGCCCGGCAGCCGGATCGAACTTTTTGAAAAAGCCGCCAAATCAAAGGCCGATGCCATTTTCCTGGATCTGGAAGATGCCGTTGCCCCGCGCGACAAGGAACAGGCGCGTAAAAACATCATTGCCGCGATTAATGACATTGACTGGGGCGACAAGGTTTTATCCGTCCGCATCAATGGCCTGGATACACATTATATGTATCGCGATGTCGTTGATGTGCTGGAACAGGCGGGCGACCGGCTGGATCTGATCATGATCCCCAAGGTTGGGACGGCATCGGATGTTTATGCCCTTGATATGCTGGCAACCCAGATCGAGGCAGCCAAGGGGCGCAAAAAACGCATCGGGTTTGAACTGATCATTGAAACAGCGCTGGGCATGCAAAACATTCATGACATTGCCGCAGCCTCCAAACGCAATGAAAGCCTGCATTTTGGTGTGGCCGATTATGCTGCCTCGACCAAGGCCATGACCACCGGCATTGGCGGCCCCAACCCGCATTACGGCGTATTAACCGACAAGGATGGCGACGCCCCGCGCGATTACCATTGGGGGGATATGTGGCATTACGCCATTGCCCGCATGGTGGTGGCTGCACGGGCCAATGGCCTGCGCCCGATTGACGGCCCCTTTGGCGATTTTTCCGACCCCGATGGCTACCGTGCCCAGGCCGCACGGGCAATGGTGCTGGGCTGCGAAGGCAAATGGGCCATTCACCCCAGCCAAATCACCCTTGCAAACGAGGTTTATTCCCCGTCGGAAGCCGAAGTGACCAAGGCAAAGCGCATTCTGGAAGCGATGGAAAAAGCCCAGAATGAAGGGGCGGGTGCCGTGGCCCTGGATGGCCGCCTGATCGACATTGCGTCGATCAAACAGGCCGAGGTGATGGTGCAGCAGGCCAACGTTATCGCCGCCAAGGATGGCAAATAACAGCAAATAGCAAGGCTCGTTGATCAATACGATCAACGAGCCCCTGTCTTGCCCAGAAAATTTCAAAACAGCCGACTGTTAAATGCCCGCCCGCTGCGCCGGACCGGCAACTGTTTCAACCGGGTCGCCCGGCTGCACCAGGTGAATGCGCGTGCCACCTTCACCGGCCCCGAGCTCAGGTTTAAGGCACTGATTTTCATCATAATGCCCGCCATTCTGGGTGCGGAAGGGAATGGGGGCGATGGTAAACAGGTTTTCCAGGCGGTTGTGCAAATCGGCACGGACTTGTTCCCAGCGCGCCTCATCCATGCGGTCGCTTTGATAAACGGGGAACGCTGGCAAAACATCAAAACCGGGATAAAACAGGATGCCGTGCGCAATTGGCCACAAAATATCATCCAGGCTGCCATTCACGCCCCGGTCACTATATTGGGGCAGGCGCCCGCCAATCGGCACCATCATCATGGCCCGGCGCCCGGCCAGAACCCCCTCCCCATAGCGATCGCCCCAGCGGCCGCCGCCATGTTTGCCCACCCCATAGGCAAAACCACAGGCAAAAACCCGGTCAACCCAGCCCTTTAAAATGGCCGGCATACCAAACCACCACAGCGGAAAACTGAATAAAACCGCATCGGCCCATAACAGTTTTTGCTGTTCGGCGGTTATTTCCGGGCTTTGCGTCTCTGATGTGAAGGCATGGCGGGATTCGGCAACATAATGCAGGCGATCGGCATTGGTGATGTCATTAAAATCACCGGCATCGGCATGGGCTTTCCAGCCCATTTCATACAAATCAGAAACCTGCACCTCGTGGCCTTGCTGGCGCAATGTCGCGACGGCCACGTCCTTTAACGCACTGGTCAATGACTGCTTTTCGGGATGGGCATGGACAATCAGGATCTTTTTCACAACTTCATCCTTTTTGATGGATCACAATATCCAATGATCATTCCCCATTATGCTGCTATCGTTGAAATCATCATTTTTATGAGCTGGTATAAATTGAATGAATATCGAACAGCTTGACCTTAATTTGCTGGTCACCCTCGATACCCTGCTTGCGGAACGCAATGTCACCCGTGCCGCGCGCCGGTTAAATCTCAGCCAACCGGCCCTTTCTGCGCGACTAACCCGGCTGCGCGACCTTCTGAACGATCCGCTTTTGCTGCCTTCCCAACGGGGGATGATCCCGACCGAACGCGCGTTGGAGCTTCAGGCCCCGCTGCACGAAGCCATTGAAAGCGTGCGCCGTGTCATCGCCGAAACCAGCCCGTTTAACCCGTCCAATGTCACGGCAACCATCGCCATTGCCGCCAGTGACTATGTGCAATATTCGGTCTTGCTGCCCTTGCTACAAATTCTGCACCAGGAGGCACCTAGCCTGCGCCTGTCATGGCGAACCCTTGAGGAGCCCCGTCTTGACGGGCAAATGGCACGCGGCGACATTCACCTGGCCGTAACCATGCCGGAATGCGCGCCCGAAACCCTGCATATGCGCCATCTTTATCATGAAACCTATGTGGCAATTGCCCGGCCCGGCCACCCGGATGTCAAGGACGCGCTGGACCTTGAAACCTTTTGCGCGCTTGATCACGTCATGGTCTCGCCCGATGGTGGCGGTTTTTCAGGCCCGACGGATGCCGCCCTGGCCGGGGTGGGGAAAACACGCCGGGTATGCCTGTCGGCCCCCGGTTTTCTGGTAGTGCCCGATATTATTGCCCAAAGCGATATGATCGCCCTTATCCCCAGCCGGGTGGCGCGAAACCGCGAAGGTCGCCTGCAAATTCTGGAACCGCCCTTGCCGATACCGGGCTTTGACATGGCACTGATCTGGCATGACCGCACAACCACCCACCCGCTGCATCGCTGGTTACGGGACCGGATTTACCAGCTTATGCGCGACATCGCCCCCACCCCCTAAACAAAACCGGACCGGCACAGTTGCACCGGTCCGGCAGTTACAATGCCAACACGATTCGTAAGTTCTCAGGCACCAAGCCCGTCAAAAACGATTTTGCCAATCGCCTTGCCGCTTTCCAGCAGGGCATGAGCCTTGCGCAGGCTTTCCGGCGTCAGGGGGCCAAAATGATCACCCGTCGTGACCTTAATCGCATCGGCATCCACCATCGCGGCAATCTCGGTCAGCAATTTGTGCTGTTCAACCATATCCGCAGTCTGGAACATTGAACGGGTGAACATGAATTCATAGGAAAAGCTGGCCGATTTCGCCTTAAGCAGATCCACATTATGGTTGTTCTTGGCTTCGGTAATCGTCACCACATGGCCCTGAGGTGCGATCAGATCGCACATCACATCCCAATATTCATCCGTTTCCGATGTGCACAGCACATAATCAACGGCGACAAAGCCGGCCCCCTCAAGCTGGTCTTTCAGGGGCTGACGGTGATTGATCACATGATCGGCCCCCATTTTCGTCACCCACGAAATGGTTTCCGGGCGCGATGCCGTGGCAATCACCTGCAAACCGGCCATTTTTGCCAGCTGAATGGCAATGGAGCCCACACCACCGGCCCCGTTAATGATCAGGATGCTTTTGCCATTATTGGCGGAAATAGCAGTCCGGTCGATTTTCATGCGATCAAACATCGCTTCCCAGGCCGTAATCGTGGTTAGCGGCAGGGCCGCAGCCGTTGCGAAATCCAGTTTTTTGGGTTTCAGGGCCGCAATGCGTTCATCAACCAGTTGCAATTCGCTGTTTGAACCCGGTCGGGTAACATCGCCCGCATACCAAACCTCATCCCCCTTGTTAAAAAGCGTGACCTTGTCACCGACGGCTTCAACCACACCGGCGGCATCCCAGCCCAGCACCTTAAAGGCACCATCATCGGCCTTGCCACGGCGGATTTTGAAATCCACCGGGTTCACAGCAACGCCTTTCACCCGCACCAGAACGTCATGGCCGGTTGCAACAGGGGTTTCGATGTCGGTTTGGTCAAACAAATTATCATCCGTTACCGGACGGGCCGTTTTCAAGCCAATGGCTTTCATGGTCATGCCTCCTTGCCGAGGTTTGATTTGCACAATGCCCGTTTTTTACCTGATAATCACAATCATGATAAGTACGCACAATTAAAGCCACTAGTGACATTTTGTATACTAATGGGCTTTTCTGCCGTTTTGGAGGATGAATGCCGGATTTCAATTGCCCGCCAGACCGCAGCCCCGGCTGCCCGGTTGAAGGCGCATTAACCGTGATTGGTGGAAAATGGAAAGGCGTTGTGCTGTTTCATCTGCTAGATGGCACCAAACGCTTTAACGAACTACGCCGTTTGATGCCCGGCGTCACCCAACGCATGCTGACCCGGCAACTGCGCGAGCTGGAGCATGATGATATCATCCACCGCAAGGTTTACGCCGAAGTCCCGCCGCGCGTGGAATACAGCCTGACGGCCAAGGGCGAAAGCCTGCGCGCCATCATTTTGGCCTTAAAGGACTGGGGCGAAAATAACGTTCCCTATTTCGCCCCACCACCAAAATCAATATCGGCCAAAACCAAAGATGCGGTTAAAACGCCCGCCCCTCAGGCGATAGAAAGCGCTTCGTAAGGCGGGATATCGCGGGTCATAATATAAAAGGTCGGCTGATCGAAACCGTCATGCGTTCCGTTGCCGGTAATGGCAAAGCCACAGCGGGTGAAAAAGGCAATATTGCCATCGAGTTCCTTGCGCACATTCAGCCGCGCTTTCGAAATTGTGCTATGCCGTGCCACATGTTCCAGGGCCGCATTCACCAGCGCCCGGCCAATGCCGCGCCCATGGCTGTTCTTGTCAACCGAGAGCTTGTAAAGATAGGCATCGTCAGCGGTTTGTTCGATCCAGACCTGGCCGATGATGGCACCTTCATTTTCCATATCCCGCGCCACCAGAACGATATCGCGATCAAATCGCCATTGCAGTTCGGCAACATCAACACGGGTGACGGAACTGGGCGGGTTAACGATGCCGTCCTGAAAGGCAAAGGCATCCTTCAAAATCGCGACAAGACATTCAAAATCGGCAATGTCAGGCGATTGCAGTTCAGAAATACGCAAATTTTCAGACATATTATTTCCGTCAGGCAAGTTTAGAGGCATCAATTTCATGTTATTTGCTCAATGATAGGGTCGAATCTTGAATTTGTCGTGCCTTTTTGCGCTCGCCCCTTGACGTGACAAACTGATCACGTATGTTCCGCACCATTGTTTCCCAGCCGGATTTGACGTCCTGATGCACAATTTTCTGGATTTTGAGAAGCCGATCGCCGAACTCGAAGGCAAGATCGAAGAGCTCCGCCATTTGAGCAGCAATGATGATGAAGTCAACATTGCTGATGAAGTTGCGCGCCTGCAAGACAAACTGACCAAGCTTTTGCAAAGCACCTATGGCCGTTTGACCCCTTGGCAGAAAACCCAGGTTGCCCGCCATCCGGATCGCCCGCATTTCGTGGAATATATCAAATATCTGTTTGATGATTTCACCCCGCTGGCAGGTGATCGCCTGTATGGTGAAGACGAAGCCATCATTGGCGGTCTGGGCCGTTTGCGCGGCCGCAGTGTGATGGTGATCGGTCATGAAAAAGGCCGCGATACCGAAACCCGCGTAAAACACAATTTTGGCATGGCCAAGCCCGAAGGCTATCGCAAGGCCATTCGCCTGATGCGCATGGCAGAACGGTTTAACATCCCGGTTGTGACACTTGTGGATACCGCCGGTGCCTTCCCCGGTGCCGATGCCGAAGCACGCGGCCAGTCCGAGGCCATTGCCCGTTCGATTGAAACCTGCCTGGATATCAAGGTGCCGCTGGTTTCAGTCATTATTGGCGAAGGGGGATCGGGTGGTGCCATTGCCCTGGCAACTGCAAACACCGTGCTGATGCTGGAAAACTCGATTTACTCGGTTATTTCCCCGGAAGGCTGTGCTTCCATTTTGTGGCGTTCGGGCGACGAAGCCAAAACCGCCGCCGAAGCCCTGCGCCTGACCGCACAGGATTTGCAACAGTTTGGCGTGATTGATGAAGTCATTGCCGAACCCCTGGGTGGCGCGCAGCGCGAACCGCAAAATGCCTGCAAAATGGTGGGCGATGCCATTGAAAAAGCCCTGATCGAACTTTCCGATCTTGAAGGGGGCGTTCTTAAGGCCCGCCGGCGCGACAAATTCCTGGAAATGGGGCGTAAGGGTATCAACTGATCCCCCCTCTTTTTCCGATGTGATAAAAGGGTCAGGCCGATTTCGGCGCTGACCCTTTTTTATTGTGCGGCTTTATCCTGGTGTCTTCTTTCGGTCATTTTCCGATAGTCTTCCGATAATCTTCCAGCACGCCTCCCGACCGTCCCGACAAGGGCCGAGTCCCCGCCCGGCCATTGCGTTATCCCCAAGCCGGAATAAGGACACGCATAAGGTTTATATCGCGGTCCAAATTTCGCCCGCGACTATCATTTCGGGGTATATCGGCACCCAAAAGCCCCTTGATGGGCAAAGAGACAGGCGCAAAGCCAGATAAAACACGTTGTTACCTGCAAAATTGAACAAATTAAGGTGGTTCTGTATGGCCTTCCTCGTCTAAGATTTTCCCAAAGTAAGGGAGTTGGGGAATGAAGCTTACGTTTGCGGGGACAGGATCAGCGTTCTGCACCGCGGCCGATAATTTCCAAAGCAATATGGTTTTGGAAACAACAAATACCGATACAGGCAGTCTGGCACGCATGCTGATTGACTGCGGGACCGATGCACGCCATGCGTTACATCGCCTCGGATTATGGCCCAAGGATTTTGATGCCATCTATATCAGTCACCTGCATTCGGACCATATTGGCGGGCTGGAATGGATTGCCTTAAGCAATTATTTTATTTTTAACCGGCACCGTATCGATCTTTATCTTGTCGACGACCTGATTGATCCTTTATGGGAACACAGCCTGCGCGGCGGGCTGGAAGTCAGCGACAATGCCAATCGAAAACTTGATACCTATTTCAATGTCAAACCCTTGTCGGCAACAGGGACGTTTGACTGGCACGACGCACATATCAGCATTTTGCCGGTAAACCACATTGTTGCGGACGAAGGAAAAATGCTGTCATACGCGCTGTTTGGTGAAACCCAATCAACGCGCTTTTTTATCACAACAGATGCGATTTTCGATCCTGACGCCCATATGGCCTTCTATCGCAAGGCCGACATCATTTTTCAGGATTGTGAACTCGGGCCGCGTCGATCAGGTGTACATGCGCATTACGAGCAGTTAAAAACCCTGCCCGACGACATCAAAGCCAAAATGTGGCTTTATCATTATCCGGCCTATGCCAAGCCCGACGCCGTCGCCGACGGATTTTGCGGCTTCATCTTGCCGGAACAAAGCTTTGACCTGATCTGACCGGATGTTCCGGTTGGGTATTGCAGCATAACGGGAAACATGCATGCCGAGTTCGGTATTTGCTTATATCTGGCGCCATAGCCGCTTTCAGCAGATCATCCTTTTGATCATTACGGTGCTGTCTTTTCCGTTCCTGTATTATTCCCTCGATTTGCCCAAAATGATCGTCAACAAGGCCATTGGTGGTGCGGGCGAACCCTTTGATATTCTGGGGATCGAACTGAACCAGGTTGAATATCTTTTCAGCCTGTCCGGCATTTTTCTGACCCTGGTTTTCATCAATGGCGGTTTCAAATACCTGATCAATGTCTATACCGGGGTGATGGCTGAACGGCTTTTGCGCCGGATGCGCTATATCCTGTATGAACGGGTGTTGCGTTTTCCGCTGCCGCATTTTCGCAAAACCAGCCAGGGTGAAATCGTTTCCATGATCACCGCCGAGGCCGAACCGTTAGGCGGCTTTTTTGGCGAGGCGTTTTCCCTGCCGGTTTATCAAGGCGGCATCCTGATCACCATTTCGGCCTTTATCTTTATTCAGGACCCGATGATGGGGCTGGCCGCGGTCTCCTTTTACCCGCTGCAGGGATATATCATTCCCAAATTGCAGCGGCGCGTAAACAAGCTGGGCAAAGACCGCGTTCAAAATATCCGCCGCCTGTCCGAACATATTGGCGAGACCGTCAGTGGTGCGACCGATATTCGCGCCCACAATACCCAGGGCTATGAATTGATGCGCTATACCCAGCGCATGGGCCGTATTTTTGAAATCCGCAAGGAAATCTATTTCCGCAAATTCTTTATCAAATTCCTCAATAACTTCATCGCCCAGATCACGCCGTTTTTCTTTTATTCGATTGGTGGCTATCTGGTGATTAAGGGCGACCTGTCATTCGGGGCGCTGGTTGCCGCCCTTGCCGCCTACAAGGATATGTCCGCCCCCTGGAAAGAATTGCTGGCCTATTATCAGCGCCTGGCAGATGCCCATATCAAATATGACCAGCTTTACGAGCAATTTGAACTGCCCGACCTGGACCAGGAACACGAACTGATCGCCCCGGTGGCAGAGCATTTAAAATCGCCGCTGGATGTCTATGCCGTGTCCTGGATGGATGATGATGGTACGCGCGTGGTTGAAAATGTGTCTTTCAACATGCCCCTGCCAGGGTCAGCCCTGCTAACCGGCACTGCCGATAGCGGCAAATCGCACCTTGCCCGGTTGCTGGTGCGGTTGATCACCCCAAGCAGCGGACGCATCCAGTTTAACGATGTCAATGCAGCACAACTGCCGGCATCTTTTCTGGGGCAACGCACCGCCTATGTCGGGCCGGATTCATATCTGTTCCACGGCACCATTTCCGACAATCTGCTCTATGGGCTGAAACACCGCCCGCTTATTGAGCAAGATAATAACGCGGAAACCAATCGCGATATTGATGCTGATGACGATAGCAATGCTGACAGCGATAGCGGCAAAAAAACCGGCCAAAAGATCGACCCAAAAGCCGTCGACAGCCTGAGCGAATTTGAAAAACTGCTGCCGCCCAGCCTGGTCGATGAACTGACACTGGCCTCGCCCACGGACCTGCCCGATCATTTGACCGCCGAAATGTTTGACGAAATCAAACGGTCGGGGAATATCCCCTATGACCCCAGCGGCCAATGGATTGACTATATCGGCCCCGGTTATGAATCGCTTGAACAGTTAAATAGCGAATTGCTCTCGCTGCTGTCTGTCGTGCATCTGGACCGCGACATTTACCGCATTGGTCTGTTTCGCCGTATTGATCCCAAATTGCGCCCCACCCTGTCGCAAGCCGTCCTTGCCGCACGCCCCCGCCTTAAGGAACTTCTGGCAGAACGCGGGCTGGCAGATTTGGTCGAACCGTTTGATATCAATCGTTATAACGACAACGCGACGGTGGGGATCAACCTGGTTTTCGGCGTCTCGGTCAATCCGAATTATGAACGTCGGAGTTTCCTGTCCCACCCTTATTTTCTGGATGTGTTGCGCGATAACGGCCTGTATGAAACCATGATCGATATGGGCCGCAACATGCTGGACCTGATGATCGAGCTTTTCACCGGTCTGCCGCCGGGGCACGAATTTTTTGACCGATACAGCTTCATTTCCGCCGACGAACTCAGCGAAGTCAAACATATGCTCAAACGCATTGATGGCGTCGCGGTGAATGACATTGGCGAAGAGGACCGATTGCGCCTTCTTGAAGTCGCCATGAACCTGACCCCGGCCCGTCACCGCCTGCGCGTGATGGATGATAATTTCCGGGATATGGTCCTTAAGGCACGGCCCAAATTCCACGAAAACATCCCCGAGGATTTGGCCAAGGAAATCGACTTCTTCGATGCCGAAAATTATACTGCCTCGGCCTCCATCCTCGATAACCTGCTGTTTGGCCGCTTTGCCTATGGCCGTGCCCATTCCGAAGAACGGGTGGGCGAGGTGCTGTTTGAAATTGCCCGTGATGGCGGCTTGTATGAAGCCCTGATCACCCTGGGCCTGGAATCCGATGTTGGAGTTGGCGGCAGCCGCGTTTCCCAAAGCCTGCGTCAGAAAATAACGCTGGTGCGCGCCCTGATCAAAAACCCCGATATCCTGGTAATTGACGAGGCCTTGTCCGCCATCGACAATGAAACCCGCGACCAGGTGGTAAAATACCTGACCAAAAGTGCCGAAGACCTCAGCGTGATCTGGGTGGATGGGGCAGATATGCCGAGCGAGCATTTCTCCACCGCCCTGCACATGTCCAATGGCAAACTGACCCGCCGCGACACCCAGGAAGATACCAGCACCGACACAACGACAGATGCCGCCGCCATCAGCGCCGAAAGCGATGTTGTCCCGGCCGAAGATGGCAGCATCGAGGAAGAAGTCCGACTGCTGCGGACCATTCCGCTCTTTTCCGCGCTGGACCCGAATGTCATCAAACTGCTGGCATTTACCAGCCCGCGTCTTACCTATAAGCGTGGCGAGATCATCGTCAAACAGGGTGAACCGGGTGATGCCGCCTTTATCGTCATTTCCGGGCGCGGTGAAATCTGGCTCACAACAGACGAAGCCCAGACCCTGAAATTACGCGATGTCGAACCCAAGGAAGTGATTGGCGAAATTGCACTGCTGGTGGATCAACCCCGGTCGGCCACCATCCGTGCGGTGGAAGACATGACCGTTCTTAAACTCGACAAAGCAGAATTCCTCGGGCTTGTCCGACAGGACCAGGCTGTTTCCGTTCAATTGCTGCGTGTTCTGGCCGAACGGCTGGACCTGACCACCAAGCAGCTCACAAACCGTGATTAACAAAACCAATGAATAAAATTGCCGCCATTTTAATTGCTGCCATTGTCGCCGTTCTGCTGGTTCTCGGCCTGATCGCGGTCATTGGTGGCAGTCTGGCTGGTGCATTAGTGGTGATGATCGGTCTTCCCTTTGCCTTTCCCACCACCACAACGCTGTTATTGCTGGTTTTTATGGTGCTGATCATTCGCACCCTGTTGGAAAAACAGAAAAAGCGCCGCGAGCTGAGAGCCTGGCTTAACGACGAAAACGAAAATAACAGCCAATAATTTCTGCGCCCGGAATTGGCAGTTTTTCCATAAATATCAGTACATTAACCAGAACCCACCTGCCAACAGCAGAAAAAACACCCTCCAAACGGCACCTCTTGCCAAAAAAACAGCAACAATTGGCGTCACCTTCGGAAGCCTCCTCTGCGCCGATCTTGTTAGGCTGCCTTTAGTTCAACAGGCAGACCCGGCAGATAACAATCGCCGGGCCGTTTTTAAGGAGGCTCCCATGACGGCACAATTGAAAGAACAGCGTTGTGTGTCGTTAAGCAATCTGACCGATTTGCGACTGCTGCGCGAACACGCCTATATTGACGGGCGCTGGTCCTCGGCTGACAATCGGCAGATTATCGAAGTCACCAACCCGTTTGACGGCAGTTTTCTTGGGACCGTTCCCAATATGGGTGTGGCGGAAACCCGCCGCGCTGTCGACGCCGCCCAAAAGGCATTTCCTGCCTGGGCAGCCCTTTTGCCGCAAGACCGTGCAGGGCGCCTGCGCCGCTGGTTTGAATTGCTGATCGAAAACAAGGAAGACCTTGCCTTGTTGATGACACTGGAACAGGGCAAACCGATCAATGAATCACGCGGGGAAATCGACTATGCGGCCAGCTTTGTCGAATTTTATGCCGAAGAAGCCAAACGGGTGAATGTTGAAAACATTTCATCGCATCTGCCCAACCGGGCGATGTCGGTCCGGCGTGAACCGATTGGTGTGACCGCCGCTGTCACCCCGTGGAACTTTCCCTGTGCTATGATCACGCGCAAGGCCGCAGCCGCCCTTGCCGCGGGCTGCACCATGATTGTCCGCCCGGCAACCGAAACCCCGTTTTCGGCAACGGCGCTGGCCGAACTGGCCGAACGAGCCGGTATCCCGGCAGGTGTGTTTAACGTCATTACCGGCGACCCGAACCCGGTGGTCGGCGAGCTTTGTGGCAACCCGACGGTGCGTGCCCTGTCCTTTACCGGCTCCACGCAAATTGGTCGGCTTTTGCTGGCACAAGGGGCGCAAACGATCAAAAAAATGTCGATGGAACTGGGCGGGCATGCGCCGTTCATTCTGTTTCCCGATATGGACCTTGACCAGGCCGTAGCCCACGCGATTGGGGCGAAATTCGCCACCAGCGGCCAGGATTGCCTGGCAGCCAACCGCATTTTTGTCCATCGCGACATTTATGAAGCATTCCTGGAACGCTATGCCGCTGCCATCGCCAAATTGCGGGTTGGCAACGGCCTGGATGAAGATTGCGATATTGGCCCGCTGATGCATGACCGTGCGGTTGCCAAATGCGAAGAACATGTTGAAGATGCCCGGGCAAAAGGCGCGCGTGTTCTGGCTGGCGGCAAAAAACTGGGTGGGCTTTTTTATGCCCCCACCCTGCTGGCAGATGTCAATGAAGACATGCAGATCTATCACGAGGAAACCTTTGGCCCGGTGGCCCCGGTGATCCCGTTTGATCGCGAAGATGAAGTCATTGCCCGCGCCAATGATAGCGAATATGGCCTGGCCGCCTATCTATATACCAACGACCATTCACGCGCCAATCGCGTTGCCAATGCCCTGGAATACGGCATGGTTGCCTTGAATTGCGTGAAAATCACCGGTGCGCCCATTCCTTTTGGGGGCGTCAAACAATCGGGCCTGGGACGCGAAGGATCGCGCCACGGGATGGAAGAATTCACCGAGCTTAAATATGTCTGCGCAGCCTTCGAAGGCTGACAGTTCACGAAAACGTCTCGAACGGGAGAAGATAATGAATGTGATCAAGAACAACACCGCCGAACTGCAGGAAATGGACCGGGCGCATTTCATGCATCCGTCAACCCATATGCGCCAGCATGCCGATGGTGAAACCCCGAACCGCATCATCAATGGCGGCAAGGGCATTTACATTCATGACACCGAAGGCAAAGAAACCCTGGATGCCTTTGCCGGCCTGTATTGTGTGAATGTGGGTTATGGCCGCACCGAAATTGCCGATGCCATTTATGCCCAGGCCAAAGAACTGGCCTATTATCACACCTATGTCGGGCATGGGAACGAGCCGATCATTCGCCTGTCAGACCGCATCATCAAAAGCGCGCCCGAAGGCATGCAGCGCGTTTATTACGGCATGTCCGGCTCGGATGCGAACGAAACCAACATCAAGCTGATCTGGTACTACAACAACATTCTGGGTCGCCCGGAAAAGAAAAAGATCATCTCGCGCTGGCGCGGCTATCATGGCTCGGGCATCATGACCGGCAGCCTGACCGGCCTTGCCACCTTCCACAACGCGTTTGACCTGCCGCGTTCACCGGTGCTGCACACCTCCTGCCCGCATTTCTACTGGAATGCCGAAGCCGGTGAAACCGAAGAACAGTTTGCCAAACGCTGTGCCGATGATCTGGAAAAAATGATCGTGCGTGAAGGCCCCGAAACCATTGCCGCCTTCATTGGTGAGCCGGTTATGGGCACGGGTGGTATCATCACCCCGCCGAAAGGTTATTGGGAAGCCATTCAGGCCGTTCTCAACAAATACGACATTCTGCTGGTTGCTGACGAAGTCGTCACCGCCTTTGGCCGTACCGGCAGCTATTTCGGCTCCCAGCATTACGGCATCAAGCCGGACCTGATCACGATTGCCAAGGGTGTATCGTCGGGTTATCTGCCGCTTTCGGGTGTCATCATTGGCGAACGCGTCTGGAAAGTTCTGGAACAGGGTTCGGACAAAATGGGGCCGATCGGGCATGGCTGGACCTATTCGGCACATCCGGTTTGTGCGGCTGCGGCCAACGCCAACCTTGATATTGTTGATGGCGAAAACCTGACCGGCAATTCCGCCGACACCGGTGGCTACATGCAGAAACTGCTGCGTGAAACCTTCAATGATCACCCGTTGGTCGGCGAAGCCCGCGGTGTTGGCCTGATGGCTGCCCTGGAATTTGTTGCCGACAAAGATAAGAAGGAACGCTTTGATGCGAACCTGAAAGTCGGCGCCAAGGTTTCCGCTGCCTGCCTGGAACGTGGCATGATCGCCCGTGCCATGCCGCATGGTGATATTCTCGGCTTTGCTCCGCCGCTTTGCATCACCAAGGCCGAAGTCGAAAAGGTTGTCGATATCGCCAAACAGGCCGTCGATGCCGTCACCGACGAACTCGCCGCGAAATAACGCGTTTTAACGCGCAAACCGCTGAAAAATCTGATTGCCTTGCCGGGCCGAACTCATGTTCGGCCCGGTTTGTTTTTTACGACATAGCTAGCAATTCCCGCGCCATGTCATATGACCCAAAAAATAAATTTAACCCCCGATTGTATATCTACGACTTACACTTTAGAGTTACAAAAAACAAACAGGCTATAGGTTATTTGGGATGAGAGCATGGTTACCGCTATCGTAAAAATGGAACTCAAATGGCCAATTTACCAAGACTATGCTGGACGGTTGCAGCATTGCTTGCCTTTTGCGAAATGTTGTTCAACCTGCAATCACTTCTGCTAAATCCGGTGCACGAAACCGTGCTTCCAGGGGCCAATTACATCAATCTCGTCGGCTGGATCGGGCTGGCACTGTATGGCACCTACTATCGTATCAGCCGTCGCCACTATGACGGACTGGATAGAAGCCAGGTTTTGCTCGCTATTATCGGCGCACTTGTTGTCGCGATCGGCACGGCAATCATCGCGGTCGAGGGTCCTTCCCTGCCGTTCTTTGTTGGTGTTTTTCTACAACTCGCATCGATGGGGCTTTTTGTCTGGATTACCCTGCGTCGCCCCATTCCCATGCTCACCGTCTGATATTCAATTTCTGTTCTTACCAGCACGCTTCGCAAAGAAACAAAACGCGTATTTGGCTTTTTTATCGAACCGTGCTGGTATGCTGTCTGTCCCCAAGAACAACCAAACCTCGCCATCCACCACTTCCCGCTCGAATGTATCGCCGATGAGAGTGGTACTATGCTGCCTCTTGCCAATGCCCCAATCCCCCTCACCAGCCCGCTCTCCCGATCATCACGCTGCGGATCAAGCTGTTCGCAGGCCATTTTCACGAAAACAAAATCGCAGCATTCCCCTGCCCCTTCGCCCGTCGGGCCGCTCACGTCACGCAGCATTCTATATTTTCCCGCACCACGGATAAAAATACCAACAAGACACAAAAAACCCCCGCCACCAAAAGGTGACAGGGGCTTGAAATCTGACGGATAAAACCCGTCACATATTCAGATTAGTTTTTACCAAGTTCTTTTTCTTTCTCGGCAATTTCTTTACGCAGATCGGCAAGAACCTGTTTGGTGTCGCCACCCACTTCTTTGACCAGCTTTTCGCCAATACCTTTCGAGGCTTCGGCAAATTTTTCACGCTGTGCGGCATCCAGCTTGATCACCTTGATGCTCGGCTTGGCTTTCTTGATTTTCGCAAGCGCTGCATCGTTCAGTTCAGCCTGGGCTTTGAAGATGTAATCATCAAGCTCGGATTTAACATCCTTCAGCAGTTCCTTGCGGTCATCGGGCAGGCCTTTATAAAAGGCATCATTGGTCACGACCGTGGTGGTGTATTGCTGCTGACCGGCATAAATCAGATAGTCGGTCACTTCATAGAATTTTGCACTTTCGATGAAGAAAATCGGGTTCACCTGCGCATCAATCACGCTGGTCTGAAGGCCCGAATAAACCTCGCCCCACGGCAGGGCAACCGGATCAGCACCAAAGGCCTTGTAGCTGTCAATCAGGATCGGTGATGTCATCACACGGAATTTAACACCGTTCAGGTCTTTGGGGGCTTCCACATCTTTCTTGGTGGTCCATACCATTTCACCTTCCGGATACATGGTATAAAGCTTCAAGCCCTTGCTTTCGAAATCCTTGGACAGCCCTTTGTAAATTGTCGGGCTCTTCGACAGGATTTCCTTGTTGACCTCGTTATTCTGCGACAGCAGATAAGGAACGCCAAACACCTGAATTTCAGGGACAAAAGTACCCAAATGGCCCGGTGATGCGTTCGAGAACTGGATCGCCCCCGATGCGGTCAGTTCGGTAATATCGTTTTCGGTACCCAGCTGGCCATAGGTGTAAATGGTGACATCAACATCACCACCGGATTTTTCTTCAACCAGTTCTTTAAATTTCTGGGCGTACAAATCCTGGACGTCACCGGTGCTTTCTTCGATGGCGAATTTCCATTCTTCGGCCTGCGCAGTCATTGCCGTACCTGCAACCGCAAATACGGCTGCGGCAGACAGGGTCGCCTTGAAGAGCTTGGTCAAACTCATTACAGAAGTCTCCCTTATTGTGCCACTACAACCCTGCGTCCAAACAGAGCAGGCGGCGGTTTGCATAGATACGTCGTTTGTTTGAACGCACGAAGTTTTGAAATGTTCCTGCATCAGGTCAATGGACTTTTTGTTTCATGACAAAAATAGAACAATCTACCCAAACGCGCCCCGACCATGTTAGGCTGGTGGCAAAACACAGGGTGGAACGAGCAATATGTGGCTACCGACGACAGACCTGAGTGGCGACACAGGGCCCAAATACAAGGCGCTGGTCGAGGCAATCATTACCGATATTGAGTCTGGCCGCTTGCGCCACGGCGTTCGAATGCCGACCCATCGCGACCTTGCCTATCACCTGAAAGTCAGCGTGCAGACCGTCAGTGCCGCCTATAAGGAGGTTGAACGGCAAGGGTATTTACGGTCCGAAAGACGGCGGGGCACCTTTGTCCAGGCGCGGCTGACGGACCGGGCGGCCTCGTTTATTCTTGATAATCGCCAGCCTGACCTGATTGATCTGTCAATCGTGCGGGCCGCCTTTACCGATTTTCACAATGATCTGTCGCGCCAGATGCACCAGCACCTGGCCGCAGAACCCCATCACCCCTGGATGGAAAGCTGCCGCCCGGTCGCCGGGTTTGACTATCATCGTGAAGTGGGCGTGAACTGGCTGGCTGGCATGGGCCTGAATGCGGACCCGTCACAAACCATCGTCACCAATGGTGCGGCACAGGGGGTGTTCATCGCACTTGCCTCTATTGTGCAGCCCGACGACGTGGTGCTGACCGAAAGCCTGACCGATCATGGCGTCATCGGGACCGCCAGTGTCTTGCGTTTCAAGCTGGCCGCCCTTCCGACCGATGACGAAGGCATTTTACCCGAGGCCTTTGAACGGGAATGCCAGCAACGCGCCATTCGTGCCCTTGTCATCACACCGATTTACACCAACCCCACCAACTGCCTGATGGGGCTGGAACGGCGCAAACGCATTGCCGAAATTGCCAGCCAGCATGGCGTTTACGTGATCGAGGATGACGTTTACCGCCCGCTTCTGGAACAAAACCTGCCCCCCGTCACCAGTTTCATCCCGCAATTGGGTTTTCATGCCTCAAGCCTGACCAAAATCGTCATGCCGGGCTTGCGAACGGGATATCTTGTGGTCCCCAAGCATCTATCGATTCGGGCCAGCAGTGTTTTGCGGGTTACCGGCTGGATGGGCACGCCACTGCTTGCCGAAATCGGCGCACGCTGGATCGAGGATGGTGTTGTGGACCAGGCCGTCACCGTGCAGCGCGCCCTGATGCGCGAACGCCAAAGCCTGGTTGCCGACATATTGGGGGATGCGGTTGTGCGCCATCATCCCACCTCGCTTTCGGCCTGGATACGCATTCCCGAACATTGGCAGGAGGAATGGTTTGCTTCCGAATTGCGCAAAAACGGCGTGGCCGTCACCATTTCCGACCCCTTCATGACCGTGAAGGTCAAACGCCCCAATGCCATTCGGGTCTGTGTTGGCGGCGCCATCGACACCCCCAGCCTGCATCGTGGCCTCATGCAAATCCGCCATACCATGGAACAGATGCCCGGCGTACATGCGTTCGATGTCATGTACTGATTTTGTCATGACACAAAAATTACATTGAACCGTTCCAACACGTTTCTATTCTGAACTTCAGCGTGAAGCAGGCTGAATAAATGTGGGAGGGAACCGTTCTTTCAACAACGCGTTCCAAATTAATGTCTCGCACACGCAGCAAGGAGGTCGTATGTCTGGATCAGACGGTGAAGCGCCGGTGCAATCTCGCACGGCGCTATATGTACTCAGAAAAATTGATGACTGGCTTTCCGTTGTTGAACGCCAATTGCTCGGCTGGAGTATCATCATCATGGCAATCAATACGGTTGCCAATGTCATTGCCCGCCTGGGCTTCAGTTCCAGCCTGTTTTTCTCCGAAGAACTTAATACATTTCTGATTATTCTGGTGACTTTTGTCGGCATATCGGAAGCGGCACGAATGGGACGTCATATTCGCATGTCGGCCTTTTCCGACATGCTGGGACCGGTTGCCAGCAAGATCCTGATGATCGTCGTTTCGATTGGCACCGCGACCCTGCTGTTCATTCTGGCATATTATTCCATCGATTATATTGCCGGACTGGTCAAAACCAACCGCCTGACCCCGTCATTACGCATTCCCATGTATTACACCGTGCTGATTGTGCCGTTCGGCCTGACGGTTACGGGAATCCAGTTTGTCCTTGCCGCCCTGACCAACATTTTAAAGCCGGGTGTACACCTGTCTTACCGGGTCGAGGATACGTATGACGACAATCTTGATACGCATCTTTAAGGGGGCCGGGAAATGGATTTAGGGACAACAATCATCATCGTCATGCTGGGCCTGCTGTTGCTGGGCTTCCCCATGATGGTGCCTCTTGCGTCGGCCAGCGTTATTGCCTTTGCATTTTTTATGCCCATCCCGCACCAGATCATCATTCAGCAAATGGTCAGCGGGATCAGCCCGGTTGCGCTTATTGCGGTGCCAATGTTCATTTTTGCCGCCGATATCGTTACCAAGGGCCACACCGCCAGCCGCCTGATTGACCTGGCCATGACCTTTGTCGGCCATATGCGCGGGGGCCTTGCCGTTACAACCGCCCTGGGCTGCACATTATTTGGCGCTGTGTCGGGTTCCACCCAGGCAACGGTGGTGGCAATGGGCGGCCCGCTGCGCCCCAAAATGCTCGAAGCCGGCTATAAAGACAGCTTCACGATGGCATTGATCATTAATGCCAGTGACATTGCCTTTCTGATTCCGCCCTCGATCGGCATGATCGTGTTTGGTGTGGTCGGCAAAGTCTCGATTGGTGAATTGTTCATTGCCGGTATTGGTCCGGGTGTGCTGATTTTGCTGCTGTTTTCAGCCTATTCGGTCTGGTATGCAAAACGCAACGACATTCCGACCATTCCGCGCCGCACCTGGATGGAACGGGGCAAGGCCGTCATCAATGCCGGGCCGGCCATCATGTTCCCGGTGCTGATTGTTGGCGGCATTTATTTAGGCTGGGTCAGCCCGACCGAAGTGGCCGCCGTTTCGGTGATTTATGCCATCATCCTTGAGGTGATTATTTTCCGGTCGGTAAAATGGACGGAACTGCTGGAAATTGCCCGTTCCACCGGGCTGATTACCGCCGTTGTGTTTATTCTGGTCGGGGCCGGCACAACCTTTTCGTTCGTGATTTCCTTTGCCCAGATCCCGCAGGCGGTGATTGGTGCGCTGGCCCTTGATACGGCCGGTCCCTACACCATCCTGTTTGCCATCTCGATCGCCTTTTTCATCGGTTGCATGTTTGTCGACCCGATTGTGGTCATTCTGGTGTTAACGCCAATCTTCATGCCGCTGGTCAATAATGCCGGGATTGACCCCATTCTGGTGGGGACATTGGTGACATTGCAGGTGGCCATCGGGTCGGCCACACCGCCCTTTGGCTGCGATATTTTCACAGCCATTGCCATCTTCAGGCGACCCTATGCCGAAGTCATCAAGGGCACACCACCCTTTATCTGCATGTTGTTGCTGGTCGCGGTTCTGCTGATTTTCTTCCCGCAAATCGCAACCTTCCTGCCCGAAACCGCCTTCCGTTAAGACTGTTTCCGCCCCGCAAAATCCGGGGCGGAAACCCCGGATTTCGGCTGTGGCAATGACTTTGACTTTACTGTTTTAACGGAGCACACGATGTCATCGACCATCGGCATCACACCAGAGCTGGCAAATATAAGCTACAAACCCGACCCGGTGGGCCCTGCTGGCCGGGTCGGTTTAATTACGCTGGCCACCGACTTTAACAGTGAAGATGACCTGCGCCTGATCCTGCCGACGGATGTGCGCCTGTTTACCACCCGCATTGCCAATGCCAACCCCATCACGGTCGACAGCCTGCGCGCAATGGCCGATGATTTACCCCGTGCAGCGCGCACCCTGTTGCCCGGCTTTGGGGTGGATGTTGCCATTTTCGGCTGCACATCAGGCACGGTGGTCAATGGGTCGGACAGGATTGCCGCCCTGATCCAGGAAGGTATGCCGGGTTGCAAAGTGACCAACCCGCTTTTGGCATCACAAACCGCCTTGCGTGCGGTAAAGGCGCAAAAAATTGCCATTGTCGCCCCCTATAGCCTGGATGTGACAGCCGCGGTTGCCGATGGCTTTGCCGATCAGGGGTTTGAATTAACCAACGTTTTGGGCTTCGGGCTGGATGATGACCCGGATATGACCGCCATCCCGCCCGATGTGCTGATGGCGGGGGCGTTAAAGGCCAATACCGATGATGCCGATGCAGTGTTTATTTCCTGCACCGCCATTCGGTCCGCCGAAATTGCGCAGCGCACCGAACAATTGTTGGGCAAACCGGTTATTACCAGCAATCAGGCCCTGATCTGGCATACCCTGAACCTGATGAATTACAAAAAACCGGTCACGGGATTTGGCACCCTGTTTGACCATACGCCCCCTACTGCCTAAGCAACGAGGTCGCAATGAAAGAGCCGATTACCCTTGGCGATATCCTTGCTGCCCGCAAGCGCATCGCCGGACATATAATAGATACACCACTTCGTCCCAGCCAAAGCCTGACCGACCATGTCGGAAGTCCGGTGTGGCTGAAATGCGAACATCAGCAATATACCGGCAGCTTCAAACTGCGCGGGGCGGCCAATGCCGTTCTCAGCCTGACAGACGAAGACAAGGCCAAGGGCGTTGTTGGTGTTTCGACCGGCAATTATGGCCGCGCCCTGGCCAATGCCGCCCGCAATGCCAACGTGCGCGCCGTGATTTGCATGTCGGAACTTGTCCCGCAAAACAAGGTTGAAGGCATTCGGACGCAAGGGGCCGAAATTGTTATTTCCGGTCAGTCACAGGACGAAGCCCAAAAAGAGGTGGACC
Source organism: Thalassospira sp. (assembly GCA_050299455.1). Lineage (GTDB taxonomy): Bacteria > Pseudomonadota > Alphaproteobacteria > Rhodospirillales > Thalassospiraceae > Thalassospira. Next base: position 12,209 of record JBNKVZ010000002.1, on the reverse strand, counting down.
GCCTGGTGAGCGAGGAAGGCATGATCATGCTGCCGCCCTTTGACCATGCCGATGTGATTGCCGGGCAAGGAACGCTTGGCGTCGACATTCTGGAACAATTGCCCAATGCCGAAACCCTTCTCGTACCGTTGTCGGGGGGCGGGCTTCTGGCGGGTGTGGCGCTGGCGGCAAAGGCAATCAACCCGGCCATTCGGGTTGTCGGCATTTCAATGGAACGCGGTTGCGCCATGATTGAAAGCCTGCAGGCCGGCAAACCGACATCGGTGCGCGAATGGCCCAGCCTGGCCGACAGCCTAGGCGGCGGCATTGGTGAAAACAACCTCTACACCTTTGATATGTGTGGCGATTTAACCGACGATTTTGTTCTGGTAAATGAAGCCCAGATCGCCGATGGCATTCGTGCCGCCTATATCGATGACCAACAAGTGATTGAAGGGGCCGCCGCCGTGGGCATTGCCGCCCTTCGCGCCGGATTGATTGATAATCCCGGGCGCACCGTGGTCCTGAGCACCGGGTGCAATATCGATATGGAACTGCATCGCCGCATCATTGGCGGCGAAGATGTTGATCTTGCCCAGGAAGCCGAACAGTCCAAAACAGCATCCAGTTCGGAGGGACATTAAGCCATGCCCACAATCCGGATTCTGACAGAAAGCGACTTGCGCAACGTCATCACCCTGGACCTTGATGCCATCAATTGTGTGGAAGATGCCTTTCGCGCCCTGGCGACCCAGGATGTCCGCATGCCGCCCATCCTGCGCCTGGATATCGAGGATTATAACGGCGAAGTGGATGTCAAAACCGCCTATGTGCCGGGTGTGGACAGCTTCGCCATCAAAATCAGCCCCGGCTTTTTTGACAATCCACAACTGGGCCTACCTTCGGTAAATGGCTTGATGAACCTGTTTTCGAGCAAAACCGGACTTTTGGAGGCCGTGCTGCTGGATAATGGCTATCTGACCGATATTCGCACCGCTGCCGCTGGCGGGGTGGCCGCCCGCCATCTTGCTCGTGACGATGCCAGCCATGCCGCCATTTTTGGCACCGGCGTTCAGGCCCGCTTGCAACTGGCCGCCCTTTGCCTGGTCCGCCCGATCAGCACGGCAACCATTTGGGGCCGCGACATTGCCAAGGCGGAAAAGGCCGCCCGCGATATCAGCCGCGATTTTGGCATTAAGGTTTCTGCCACCAATGATGGCAAGGCGGCCTGTGACGGGGCGGACATTGTTGTCACCACCACCCCTTCCCGCAGCCCGATTATCCAGGCCGACTGGATTGCACCGGGCACCCATGTCACGGCCATGGGGTCAGATGCCGAACATAAAAACGAGATTGATCCTGCCCTGTTTGCCAGGGCGGATCTTTATGTCTGCGACAGCACGGCCCAGTGCCGCATTCTTGGCGAACTCCATCACGCCATTGATGCCGGGCTGGTTGATGCAAAAAGTCGCCAGACAGAACTGGGTCAGGTCATTGCCGGATCTGCACAAGGGCGCAGCGACGCCCGGCACATCACGCTTTGTGACCTGACCGGAACAGGTGTCCAGGACACCGCTATCGCCACCCTCGCCCGGCAAAGATGCGACGCATCAAACGCCGGCACCGAGATCGTTTCCTGATTAGGGCGTTGCCCTGCTTTGGAGGCCTGCAATGAGCCAGGTTGAACTAAACTTTACGCGCGAAGAATATGCCGTGCGGCTGGATAAAACCAAAAAAGCCATGATCGAAAAGGGCATTGATCTGTTGATCGTGACCGATCCGTCCAACATGGCCTGGCTTACCGGCTATGACGGCTGGTCCTTTTATGTGCATCAATGTGTCCTGATCCCGATCGAGGACGACCCCATCTGGTATGGTCGGTCGCAGGATTCAAACGGGGCGAAACGCACCGTTTACATGCCCCATGACCGGATCATTCCCTATCCGGACTATTTTGTGCAAAACACCACCCATCACCCGATGGATTACCTCTCCGAGATCATTGAATCGCGGGGCTGGGGCACACGCACAATCGGGGTGGAGCTGGACAATTACTATTTTTCAGCCCGTTGTTACCTGCAACTGCAAACCCATTTGCCCAATGCCACCTTCAAGGACGCCACCGCCCTTGTGAACTGGCAACGTGCGGTTAAATCCGAACAGGAAATTTTCTATATGCGCCAGGCCGCGCGCATTGTGGAAAACATGCACGAACGGATCATCGAAGTTGTTGAACCGGGCATGCAGAAAAACGAACTGGTGGCGGAAATTTACCGGACCGGTATTGTCGGCGTTGAAGGCATTGGCGGGGATTATCCGGCCATTGTGCCTTTATTGCCATCCGGTGTCGATGCCAGTGCGCCGCATCTGACCTGGGATGACAAACCCATCCCGCATAATGCCGGAACGTTTTTTGAAATTGCCGGGTGCTATAAACGTTATCACGCGCCCCTATCGCGCACGGTGTATCTGGGTGACCCGGACCAACGTTTCCTGGATGCCGAAAGTGCCCTGATCGAAGGGTTGCAGGCTGGCCTGGAAGCCGCAAAACCCGGCAATGTTTGCGAAGATATTGCCAAGGCGTTTTTCGGTGTGCTGCAAAAATTCGGCATCGAAAAAGACAGCCGTTGTGGCTATCCGATTGGTCTGTCATACCCGCCAGACTGGGGCGAACGCACCATGAGCCTGCGTCCCGGCGACCGGACCGTACTGGAACCGGGCATGACATTCCATTTCATGCCGGGCCTGTGGTTTGAAGACTGGGGCATTGAAATTACCGAAAGCCTGATGATCACGGAACACGGGTCCAAAACCCTGACCAACTTCCCCCGTCAGCTTTTTGTGAAAAACTAGGCCATCGCCGAACCGTTTTACAATGTGATAAACCGGGGTTGCCGAAGGTCGCGGCAACCCTGCTTTTAATCAAGGATACGGCCCATGACACATGCGTCACCCATCACCCCGACCATCCCGCTCGATACCGACGGGGTTTTTCACGGCTTTTTAAAGCTGCCCTATTCGCGTGACGATTCCGCCTGGGGTGCGGTTATGATTCCCATCACGGTGATCAAAAATGGCGAAGGCCCCACGGCCCTTCTGACCGGCGGTAATCATGGCGATGAATATGAAGGCCCGGTTTCGCTGTTCAAACTGGCCAGCAGCCTGGCCGCCACCGAAATTACCGGTCGCATCATCATTCTGCCTGCGATGAATTATCCGGCCTTTAAAAACGCCTCGCGGACCTCGCCGATTGACAAGGGCAACCTGAACCGCACCTTCCCCGGTCGCCCCAATGGGACCGTGACCGAAAAAATCGCCGATTACGTTTTCCGCTATCTGGTGCCCGAGGCGGACTTTGTCCTCGATATGCATTCGGGCGGCAAAACGCTGGATTTTGTGCCCTTTGCGGCGGTTCACGTTCTGCCCGACAAAAAACAGGAAGCCGCCTGTGTGGCCGCCATGCAGGCCTTTGGCGCCCCCTATTCAATGATGATGCTGGAACTGGACAGTGTTGGCATGTTCGACACCGTTGTGGAAGAAGCCGGCAAAACCTTTGTCACCACGGAGCTTGGCGGCGGCGGTGCCACAACAGCCGAACGGGTTGCCATTGCGGATCGCGGGGTGCGTAATTTCCTGATCCATACCGGCATTCTACCCGGCGAGATTGAGGCCCCCGAAAAAAGCGTGATGCTGGACATGCCTGATGGCAGTTGTTTTGTTGCCAGCGAAAATACCGGGCTGTTTGAACCCTGTATTGATTTGGGTGACACCGTGAAACAGGGCGATATCATTGCCCGGATTTACGACACCGAACGCACCGGGGTGCCGGCTACGGTTTATATGGCCCCGCGTGATGGCATTTTGTCGTGCCGTCATTATCCCGGCCTGATCAAAACCGGCGACTGCCTTGCTGTCATTGCTGATGTGGTGCCTGCATGATCCGGCTTGATGAACAGGATCTGAAGATCTTGCTCACGCTGCAACGCGAAGGGCGCATCACCAAGGTCAAACTGGCCGAGGCGGTGAACCTTTCGCCCAGCCCCTGCTGGGAACGGTTAAAACGCCTGGAGGATCTGGGCGTTATTTCCGGTTACCATGCCCGCATCAATCTTGAAGAATTAACCCGCCCGACCCTGGTGATGACGGAAGTAACCCTGCGCAATCACCAGCACGAAGATTTCAGCACCTTTGAACATGCCGTACAGGACATTCCCGAAATTATCGAATGTTTTGCCCTGGGCGGCGGGGTGGATTACATGCTGAAAATTCTATGCCGGGATGTTGATTCCTATCAAAGGCTGATTGACCGCTTATTGATCGCACGGATCGGCATTGACCGATATTTCACCTATATCGTCACCAAAAAGGTGAAATTTACCCCTGATCCACCGCTAGAATCGCTTATTGACCTGCCGAAACGGCAAAAATAGCGCCGATTTCGGCATTTTTACCGATCCGCCCTCGATAGCCGTCGCGTTTAATCCATAGACAGCCCTGCATCGCGCCCCTGGCAGATCGCGGGGCTTTTTCATGCGCGGTGAAAAGGAAATTCGCACTCCCGAGTCTGGCTTGGCGACAAAGATTTTTTCCCTTATTTCAAAAACTTATCACCCAAAAAGACAGCTGGAAATAGCACCAGCGGATAACGGCACAAATTAAAACCGCACCGCCGCGTAAAAGATCACAAAAATGAAACTATTTGGCGAAACCGGGGCAAAAAGCGGCTAAAAGGCCCCAATTACCTGAAGATTAGCCGTAAAATTGCCCCGCAGCCTATTTAACCTCCAAGCATGGATGAATTTGGAGGTTTTAAGCGTGCCCTCACCAGAAAAAGAAAACCGGACACCGCCCCCATCGCAGGATGAAGGTGGCGATCGCGGCTTCTTTGCCATTTTTATCGTCGGCATTGCCGCACTCAGCTTCTCTGCCGGTGCCACGATCATGCTGGCCGATCTTCCACCGTCGCAATATCTGCGCAATGCGTGGTCCGCCGGGGTCGCCCTGTGGGAAAAGGAAACCCAGTATAACGACATTGGTCGGCTGGATTTCTGGTCGCCCGCCCGGAACGACAAAAAGGGCGTTACGATTTATGATAAAAGCCGCGCCCAAAACGGCCTGACGCTCTATTCATCGGGCGATGGCCCCCATGCCGTACTGATCGATATGAAGGGCAATATTGTTCATGAATGGAACACGCCCTTTAGCAAAATTTACAATGACAGCTCGCCGATCAAGACCCCGCAAAAAGACGAATATATGCACTGGCACACCGCCAAAATGCAGCCCAATGGCGATTTGATTGTGCAATATACCGCTGCGGGTGACACGCCCTATGGCTATGGTCTGGCACGGATTGACAAGGATTCAAATGTTGTCTGGGGATATCTGGGCACGGCCCATCATGACTTTTCCGTTGATAAAGACGGCAAGGTCTATGCCCTGACCCAGGAATTTCGCGACAACACCTACCCGTATCGTACCCAGTTAAAGCCGCCGCGCCTGGATGACTTTGCCGTTGTGTTGTCGCCAGAGGGCAAGGAAATCAAAAAGGTTTCGATCCTGGATGCAATGATCAATTCGCCCTACGACCACCTTTTGGATTTTGTGCCGTACTATTCCAAGGATGACGTGCTGCACACCAACACCATCGAGGTGATTACCGCCGAAACGGCGAAAAACTTTCCTTATGGCAAGGAAGGCGATGTTCTGCTGTCTTTCCGTGACCTGGGCATCATTGCGGTGCTCGATCTGGACCAGGAAAAGATCGTTTGGGCAACCCGCGGCCCGTGGTTGGGCCAGCATGACCCGGACCTTCTGCCCAATGGCGACATCCTGCTGTTTGATAACCAGGGCCAGCTTGATGACCCGGCTGCCGGTAAGTCGCGTGTTCTTCAGTTTGATCCCAAAACCGGGGGCATCACCTGGGAATATGATGGCGACAAGGACCACTTTTTCTATAGCGACATCCGATCCGATCAGGAACGCCTGCCCAATGGCAACACCTTGATTACGGAATCAACGCCTGGACGCCTGTTCGAGGTTAATAAAGATGGCGAAATTGTATGGGAATTCTATAACCCCATCCGCCGCGACAACCCCGAAAAACCCGGCGAAAAACTGATCCCCATTGTTTCACAGGCCGAGCGCATTTTTGATGACCGCGCCGCGCTGTTTTCTTCCCCCACGAAAGGAGAAGACCAATGAAGCCGACCCTTAAAAAACTGAGCATTGCTGCTGCCATCATTGCCGTGGCACCGCTTCTGACGGCCATGCCCGCCCAGGCCTATGTCGGGCCGGGTGCCGGTTTAAGCCTGCTAAGCGCGCTGTGGGCCGTGATTGCTGCTGTTGGTGTCGCTGTCGGGTTTGTCTTGATGTGGCCGATCCGCAAAATGATGCGCAACAAACGCCGTAAAAATGCCGCCAGCAATACCGCCAGCGCACAAGCCGCCACCGCCAAATCCGATCAACACAGCGCCTAAGCCAACAGGAATTGAGTGACTCCCATGGGTATTTTTGACTGGCCCGCCCCCGCCTTTAACTGGCTTGATGCCCTTATGGCCGATCAATTTGGTCCGTTAGGCCGCATCATTGCCTGGTCAGTGATCTGCGCCATTGTGTCGATGGCACTTTACGCGGTGCTGTCGCCGCAAAATCGCATCAAAAAGGTCAAGGCTGATGTCGCCCAATCGCGCAAGGCCATGGTCGAAGATGATGGCGAGGATTTTGGCGAGGGCATGCGCCTGGCAAAGGCCCAGTTGGGACATTCCCTGAAACTTGTCGGGGTCATTTTGATCCCGGCCGTTGTGGCATCGCTGCCGGCCCTTTCCATGCTGGTATGGATGGACGAACAATATGGTTACACCTGCCCGATGCCGGGCACGCAAACCACCATTTCCGCCCTGCCAAGCAATGCACATGTTGAACAGATTGGCACACGCCCGGTGTCGGAAAATGGCGGGGCCTGCCCGATTGTGCGGGTTTCCACCACAACCGACACCGGCAAAAGCGACATTGTCATTCCGCTTCAGGCGGCGGTCCCCGTGATCGGGCATCAACAATGGTGGAATATCCTGATCGGCAACCCGGCGGGGTATTTGCCGGCCAACAGCCCGATCGAGCAAATCCGTTTTGACCTTCCTGCACAGGAAATCATCCATTTCGGCCCAAGCTGGGCCCGCGGATGGGAGCTGACATTTTTTGTCATGCTGATCGTGGTTTCCGTGGCGATAAAAAAAGGATTCCGCATCGAATGAACAAGATGACACAAACCAGCGACCAAAAACCGTCCAAGGGTGCCGCTTTTCATGTTTCGGGGTGGGACCACTGGATCAGCGGGCAAATTGCCGATCATCCGCAACGCTGGATCAGCTTTGGCAATTTCGACACCAAAATGGCCGGTGATGCCATTTACGATGTCACCATTGAAAAGCCGGTTTTTGTTGCCGGGCTGGCACGGTCCGGTAGTACCATCCTGCTTGAAACACTGGCAAAACACCCGGCGGCGGCAACGCACCGTTATCGCGATTATCCGCCGGTTTTCACCCCTTACCTGTGGAACAAATTCGTCGATCTGGCCCCCAAACCGCGCCAGCAGGTGGCCGTGGAACGCACCCATGCCGATGGCATCAATATCACCCCTGAAAGCCCCGAAGCCTTCGAGGAAGTGATCTGGATGGCGTTTTTCAACCATCTGCATGACATTGAACACAGCAATGTATTAAGCGGTGAGGTCAGCAACGAGGCCTTTGAAAATTTCTATCGTGACCATATCCGTAAAATGATCGCGATCCGGGGAGGCTCCCGCTATGTTTCAAAGGCCAATTACCTGATCACGCGCATGGAATATCTGCTGTCCATGTTCCCCGATGCCCGTTTTATCCTGCCGGTGCGCGACCCGCTTTGGCATATTGCCTCTCTTGCCAAACAGCACACCCTGTTTTGCAAGGGCGAAGAGGGCAACCCCCGAGCGCTGGCCCATATGCAGCGGGTTGGCCATTATGAATTTGGCATGGATCGCCGCCCCATCAATGTGGGTGACACCCACACCACCCGGCAGATTGCCAGCCTGTGGGACGCCGGGCGAGAGGTCGAAGGATGGGCACATTATTGGGCCAATCTGCACCATTTCCTGGCCGATCGCCTGTCGATCAATCCGAAATTGCGCGATGCCACCCTTGTCGTCCGCTACGAGGATTTTGTCGCCGACCCGCGCACGCAACTGGAACAGCTTTTTGCCCATGTCGATATGGACAATGCCGGGGCCATCATTGATGACGTCGCCCCGACCATCCATGCGCCCAGCTATTACAAACCAAAATTCAGCGATGCCGAAATTGCCACCATTCGCGAATTAACCGGCATTGCCGCCGCCCGGTTTGGCTATGAAAATCTGGCCGATGCCCCTCAACCTGCCGAAATGAACCGGCGTGCGACTGGCGCCTGAAACTGACAAGACCCAATCCCCCTAAACAGCCCCGCAGCCTCCAAAGCTGCGGGGTTTATTTTGCTCATCGCGGGTCGGCAAAGGAAATGTCGGCGGCATGTGCCAGCCGAATAAATGTGGTTCCGGCGCGGAAATTATTCAGCGTTTCATTGTGATGACGCATGATCGCATCATATTGCAGGCTTGCGGTATCGGATGTGGTGTGACCATCACCAATCAACGTGACGTCATAGCCCAACGACACCGCCCGGCGCAGCGTGGTATCAACACAATATTGCGACATGCAGCCCCCCGCCACCAGATGGGTGATGCCATGTTCTGCCAAAACGGCCGACAGGTGGGTGTCGTAAAAGGAATCAGCACTGCGTTTTTCAACCACGATGTCGCCGTCCTGCGGGGCAATTTCCTTGCGGATCTGCCACCCTTCACTGCCACGTTCTAACAAATCCCCCGGGCCGCCATCATGCTGCACCAAAATCACCGGCACCTGCGCCGCACGCGCCTTTTCCTGAAGCAAACGCAACCGTTCGACGGTTTCATCAAAGGCAGCATCGATAATCTTGCGACGATCCGGCGACAAATTATCATCTGCCAAGACAGCGTTTTGCACGTCGATAATCAAAAGGGCGCTTGTCATATGTCCATCCTTACTGCACTACCCAGCATCCTCCATACGCGGATGATGGTCCAAAACTCAAACCCCGCCCTGATATCACTGTAATGTAATTTTTAGTACAAAATTCAACCGATATATACGCTGGAATAATACGTTACATACAATAATGCGCCAACAGCCCAGCTGTCGCCTGTGCCAGAAGTAAAAAGGGCGGCACCCGTGGCACCGCCCTGTTAATCATTTCCTGTTAATCATTTCCTGATCGTCATTTAACAATCAATGTCGCCCTCACGGGCGGCCCCATTTACAGGCTGGTCCAGCTTGCCCCGCGCTGAGAGGAGGAAATAACTGCCTCGATAAAGCGCATTCCATTCAACCCTTCGGCGATACCGGGCACAAGGGCGGCTTCGGCATTGGGGATATGCCCGTCCATCCGGGCGCAAAGCTGATCGGCAAAGTCGGTGTAAAGGGTGGCAAACCCTTCCAGATACCCTTCGGCATGACCGGAAGGCACACGTACCCGGCCCCCGGCGGCACTGTTTCCCGGTCCGCCCCGGGTCATCAGGCGGGGCTGGCCGTCCAGCGGGCGGAAATACATGTGATTGGGGTGTTCCTGGGCCCATTCAATGGCGCCCTTGTCGCCATAGACCCGCAATTTCAAGCCGTTTTCATGGCCGATGGCAACCTGGCTGGCCCATAACATGCCGCGCGCACCATTTTTATAACGCAGCAATATCTGCACATTGTCATCCAGTGCGCGGCCTTCAACCATGCTGGAAAGATCAGCGCACAGCTCTGATATCTCAAGCCCGGTAACAAAGTCGGCCAGGTTATGGGCATGGGTGCCAATATCGCCCAGCGCCCCGCCCGGCCCCGCCTTGGCCGGGTCGGCCCGCCAGCTGGCCTGTTTGTTATCCACTGGCGTTGCAAGCCAGCCCTGCGGATATTCCACCTGCACCAGCCGGATATTGCCCAATTTGCCACTGCGCACCATGTCGCGGGCTTCGCGCACCATCGGATAGGCGGTGTAATTATGGGTCAGGGCAAAAAGCAGCCCGGTTTCCTTGACCTTGGCAGCCAGTTCCTCGCCCTCGGCGACACTCATGCACAGGGGTTTGTCACAAATAACATGAATACCGGCATCCAGCATCGCCATGGCCGCCGGAAAATGCAGGTTGTTGGGGGTGACGATGGCGCAGACATCAATGCCGTCTTCACGCGCCGCCTCGCGCAGGGCCATTTCGCGGTAATCGTCATAGGCGCGGTCCGGGGCAATATAACATTCCGCCGCCGAGGCACGAGCAATGTCAGGCCGCGAGGACAATGCCCCCGCCACCAAATCATAACGATTATCCATTCGGGCGGCCAAACGATGCACCGCCCCGATAAAAGCCCCCTGCCCCCCGCCGACCATGCCCAACCGCAAACGGCGGGGCGGGCTTACAGGGGCGTTTGCTGGTCCAACCATCAAAGTCTCCTTGTCGTCTGTTATGATATGTCCATCTGGGCGTATGGGGCCCCGGCCTGCTTCAGACCAGGCCACCCACCTGTCAATTACTCAGGACAGGCCCAAAATCTGGCGATTGGCGGCGTCATCCGCACCGCTTCCGGCGAAATCATCAAAGGCATGTTCCGTGACCCGAATAATATGATCCCGAATGAAGGAAGCCCCCTCGCGCGCGCCATCCTCCGGGTGTTTCAGGGCACATTCCCATTCCAGCACGGCCCAGCCATCAAATCCCAGTGCCGTGAGTTTGGAGAAAATCGCACCAAAATCGATTTGCCCGTCACCGAGCGAGCGAAACCGCCCCGCACGCCCGACCCAGCCCTGAAAGCCGGAATACACCCCCTGTTTGCCACTGGGGTTAAATTCGGCATCCTTAACGTGGAACATCTTGATACGGTCGGCGTAAATGTCGATGAAATCAAGATAATCAAGCATCTGAAGCTGGAAATGGCTGGGATCATACAGAATATTGCACCGTGAATGCCCAGCAAGCCGATCCAGAAACATCTCGAAGGTGGCACCATCAAACACATCCTCGCCGGGATGGATTTCATAACAAATATTCACCCCCGCCGCGTCGGCCTTGTCCAGCAAGGGCCGCCAGCGTTTGGCAAGTTCGTCAAAGGCGGCCTCGATCAAACCCTGCGGGCGTTGCGGCCACGGGTAAATATAGGGCCAGGCCAGCGACCCGGTAAAAGACCCCATATTGGACAGGCCTAAATTGGCTGATGCCGCAATGGCATGTTCGATCTGTTTAACCGCCCATTCCTGGCGTGCTGCCGGGTTTTTATGCACCGATGGATCGGCAAAACCATCAAACAACGCATCATAGGCCGGGTGAACCGCCACCAATTGCCCATGTAAATGGGTTGCCAGTTCCGTCAGGGTCAAACCATGCTGTGCGAGGATACCGTGAATTTCATCGCAGTAATCCTTGCTGGTCGCCGCACGTTCCAAATCAATCAGCCGGCTGTCCCAACTGGGAATTTGCACCCCCTTATAGCCCAGCCCGGCTGCCCAGCGGGCAATGTTATCCAATGTATTAAATGGTGCGTCATCCCCGGCAAACTGGGCCAGAAACAATGCCGGTCCTTTTAATGTTCGCGACATGGGACCTCCTTTATTTTTGATATGTTTTTTGCAATGTCATGCCATTTACCCCGCATCCTGTAACAGGCTGCGTGCGGCGTCCGGCCCCAGGGCCTCGGGGCGTTCACAGGTGGTTTCCAGGGTGATGAACTGGCCGGTTTCACCCGAACGCAAAATCGATGTCAGAACATCAATCACATGCAGGGCAACATCCAGCCCGCAGCGATGCGGACGCCCCTCGACAATCGCCATCGCCATATCCGCCAGGCCGGCCGTTCGGTAATCGGCAACCTTGCGGCCATCGGGCAGGTCCCGGTTGGCAATACCAAACGGATGATCCCAATTTTGGGGGCCTGTAATGAAATCGCCGTTCTTTTCGCTGTGCGATACATCGCCAGAAAAGAAGTTGGGATCGGGCACCAGCAATGTGCCGTCCTCCCCATAAAGCTCCATCGGGGCATGGCCGTTTTTCCACACATCCCAACTGGCCCCCAGGGTTACAACCGCACCATTGGCAAATTCCAGCACCGCATGAATGGTGGTGGGCGTTTCAACCGTAATTTTCTCGCCATTGC
>JBNKVZ010000001.1:0-112737 GCA_050299455.1 Thalassospira sp. | reverse complement strand
ATAGCATTGTTGCCGCCCCCGATGGCAGGGCTGTGATAAATGATGTTTTCGCCCCCTGGCTTGCCACGGCCGGAAGCGGGGATGTTCTTGCGGGGCTGGTAGCAGGCCTGTTGGCCCAGGGCATGCCGTCATTTGAGGCGGCGGCAATGGCGGTATGGTTGCACGGGCAGGCCGGGCAGGCATTTGGACCCGGCCTGATTGCCGAGGATATTCCCGATTTGCTGCCAGGTCTGTTGTCGCGTCTGTGGCAGCGTAAAGGGGCTGACGAAGCGGTCAAGTAATGTGATCTGGGGCACAGCATCATATGGCCTTGATAGGTTCGGGCCTGCTGCTGCTGGTGAAAGCCGTTTTCAATGCCTATGTCTCATTTAATGCTAATGCCAGAAAGAGGCCACCTTATAGGCACTTGCTGCCTTTGTGATTTCACCTTTGTTGTTGATGCTGGGCGTTCTTTGAATGCAAAAGCATGATCGGATTGTGAATGAGCCAGACATTTATTGACCGGACTTTCGATAATATTCGCCAGTTATGGCGTGACATTCGTGGTGCCTCTGTGGTGCGCAGTTTGGGCTTTGATGGGGATGTGGCGCAGAAAGATCGCTGGCGTCAACAGATAGCCGATTGTTTGGCCCATCGCGGCGGTGCCGTTTCGGCACGGGGCCGTGCAGCAGAGCTTGGCCATGATTTCCTGCGCCTTGATGAGGCTGGGCGGATTGAATTTCTTCACTTGCTGGTTAACGAGTTTGACGTTGATCGGGCCCGATTGGGGGCTGTGGTCAAGGACTGGCAACAGGCCGATGATCTGGCGGAACGGACCATGCTTGAAGGCCGTATGCGGGCTGACCTCGTGCCACCTTATCGAAAATTATTGCAGGAATTCACAGCGTTACCGCAGGGTGTTAAATTTCTTGTTGATTTGCGTGCGGATCTTTTACGCTGGCGCAAGGATGCACCCGGCCTGGTCTTGCTGGAGCAGGATTTAAAAACGCTGCTGTCCGCCTGGTTTGATATTGGCTTCCTTGAATTGCATCAGATTACCTGGAATTCCCCGGCAGCTCTTTTGGAAAAATTGATCGCCTATGAGGCGGTGCATCAAATCCGCAGCTGGGATGATTTAAAAAGCCGTTTGGCCAATGATCGGCGCTGTTTTGCCTTTTTTCATCCCGGTATGCCCGACGAACCATTGATCTTTGTCGAAGTTGCGCTGGTTTCCGGGATTGCCAAGAATGTTGATGTTTTGATCGACCGTAACCTGGATGATCAGATTGCCGATCCAACCAAGGCAGATACGGCAATTTTTTATTCGATTTCGAATGCCCAGTCTGGTTTGGCGGGCATCAGTTTTGGTGATTTCTTGATTAAACGGGTGGTGGCGGAGCTTAAGCGCGATCTGCCAAACCTGCAGCAATTTGCCACCCTGTCGCCCATCCCGGGATTCCGTCGCTGGTTAACAGGCGCAATTGACCAGATTGATGCGATGACGGCGGCAAATGTGATCGAAAATGAAAAAGCCAAAACGCCAGATACAGGCAAGACGGGCACGGCTGTTATGGTAAAAACCAAACCCGACCCGCAGGTGCCGCACCATTTGATTGAGGATATATCATCCTGTCGCGTGCTCGTGATCGACAAAAATGACGATGATCCGGCTCAAACCAGCAACAAGGGGAAGATGGAGGCGGAGCGCCGTGCGGCATTGCAGCGGCTGGTGGCGCATTATTTATTGAAAGAGCGTCGCCAGGGGCGGGATACGGCATTGGACCCGGTGGCGCATTTTCATCTGAGCAATGGTGCGCGCGTTGAAAGATTGAATATGGATGCCAACAGCTCGCCCGCCGGGCAGGCGCAATCCTTTGGTTTGATGGTAAATTATTTGTATCAATCGGGTGAAATTGAAAAAAACCACGAAAACTATGTTGGGGGCGGTAAAATTGCTGCATCCAGTACCGTTCGCAAACTTGCGGGTTAATTCAAGGCATTAAGGCCGTTTTATAACGGTAAGGCTCAACTATTTTCGTTGGTTTATGCGGAACATATCAGGCGACGCTTGCATGAGTGGATTGAAGTTTGTATTAAGGCGCACCCACACCGGTTTTTCCGGTGCGGGAGGTATGCTTTTGTGCGGGCGTGGCGGAATTGGTAGACGCGCTGGATTTAGGTTCCAGTGGAGAGATCCGTGGGGGTTCGAGTCCCTTCGCCCGTACCATTGCAGATCAGAAAATAAAAAAGCTATTCGTTAAGTCATATTGACTTCTGACGTCCGGACGGCGTCGCGTAACGGACATTATTCGAACCTAAGCAAAAGAGTTATCTATGCAGGTTACAGAAACCAAAAATGAAGGCCTGGCGCGCGAATACAAGGTCGTTGTGCCGGCCGCCACGATCGAAGAACAGGTTAACGCCAAGCTCGAAGAAATCAAAGACCAGGTTCGTCTTCCGGGTTTCCGCCCAGGCAAAATCCCGGCCAAACTTCTGCGCCAGCGTTATGGCAAGTCCGTTATGGGCGAAGTTCTTGAAGCTGCTGTCAATGACAGCACCAGCAAGATCCTGTCCGATAATGAACTGCGCCCGGCCGTTCAGCCGAAAATCGAAGTCACCGCTTTTGATGAAGGCAAAGACCTCGAATATGATATTTCGGTCGAAGTTATCCCGGCAATCGAGCCGATGGATTTCTCAACGCTGAACCTGACGCGTGAAGTTGTCGAACTTGACGACAGCAAAGTCACCGAAACCCTTGACCGCATTGCTGCAGCACAGGGCACATCCGAACCCCTGAAGCGCAAGCGCAAGGCAAAATCCGGTGACGTTCTGGTCATCGATTTCCTCGGTAAAGTGGGCGGCGAACCGTTTGAAGGCGGTAAAGCCGACGATTATGAACTCGAATTGGGTTCTGGCACCTTTATCGCCGGTTTTGAAGATCAGCTGGTCGGCGCCAACATTGGTGACGAAACCGTTGTTAAGGTGACTTTCCCGGAAAATTACGGTTCTGACGAACTGGCTGGCAAAGATGCCGAGTTCGACGTGACCGTTAAGGAAATCAAGGAAAAGAAACCCGCTGAAATTGACGATGAACTCGCCAAGAAGCTGGGTCAGGAAAGCCTTGAAGCCCTGAAAGAAGCCATCCGCAAGGATTATGGCCGTGAATACGAATCGGTTGCCCGTCAGAAAATGAAGCGTGATCTGCTTGATCAGCTGGCTGACAATCACGATTTCGATCTTCCGGTTTCGCTGGTCGAAAATGAACTGAACGGCATTGTCGAGCAGATCAAACAGGCACGCGAAGCTGGCCAGGAAGATGACGAAACCAAGGGCAAGTCTGAAGAAGAATTGACCGAAGAGTTCCGTGAAATCGCCGAACGTCGTGTTCTGCTGGGTCTGTTGCTTGCCGAAGTCGGCCGGAACAACGACATCCAGATCACCCAGGATGACATCAATAAGGTCCTGGTTGCCGAAGCCCAGAAATATCCGGGTCAGGAACAGGCTGTTATTGAATTTTACAAAAATAATCCGCAGGCCTTGCAGGCGCTTCAGGGCCCTGTATATGAAGACAAGGTGGTGGATTATATCGTTGAGCTTGCAAAGGTTGAAGACAAGACCGTTTCGGTTGAAGACCTTCTGAAACCTGAAGAAGAAGACGAAGCGCCGAAGAAAGAAGCCAAGAAAAAGGCACCGGCCAAAAAAGCCGCGGCGAAAAAGCCGGCTGCCAAGAAAAAGGCTGCTGACGAAAGCGCAGAATAATCCGCCCAACAGCGGACCAAGTTGCAGCAAGGAGATTGCGGTTGATGATTGAAGAGCAGATGAACTCGCTTGTACCGATGGTGGTCGAACAGACCAGCCGCGGGGAACGGTCCTATGACATCTTTTCCCGTCTGCTCAAAGAGCGGATCGTGTTCATCAATGGCCAGGTCCATGACGGCATGTCGTCACTGATTTGCGCCCAGCTACTGCATCTCGAATCGGAAAATCCGGACAAGGATATTTCCCTGTACATCAATTCGCCGGGCGGGGTGGTTACATCCGGTTTGGCGATTTACGACACCATGCAATATATCCGTTGTGAAGTGTCGACCGTATGTATGGGGCAGGCTGCCTCGATGGGCTCTCTGCTTCTGATGGCGGGTGCAAAAGGCAAGCGTTACAGCTTGCCCAATGCGCGGATCATGATCCACCAGCCGTCAGGCGGTTTCCAGGGGCAGGCGTCGGATATCGAAATCCATGCCCGTGAAATTCTGGCTCTGCGTCATCGTCTTAACGAGATTTATGTCCAACATACCGGACGTGATCTGAAAACCATCGAAGATGCGATGGAACGCGATAACTTTCTGACCCCGGACCAGGCCAAGGAATTTGGCTTGATTGATGAGGTTGTTAGCTCGCGTCCCAAGCCTGAAAGTGACAAAAAAGACTAATGTCGCTTTCACGATGAATCAGAAAACGCCCCGGTTTTACGGCCGGGGCGTTTTTTATGGCTTGCGTGGTTTCGCCCGAAAGTCCTAGACATGTAGATGACAGGACGGTGAAACCCGATCGGATGGAACATCCGGGGCTGGATGAACGTTTTGTGAATGGAGCGGGCTTCACTTTTGGTCTATCCGTCCTATATCAAAGACAAGGCCGCAAGCCGGGAAGCGGCGATTAATCGTTGAGATTGGTGTGCTTTCCCGGCTAACATGGCGATAACAGATAACGTCAAACATCATTGGGGTTTGTATGAGCAAATCGAATAGCGGAGACTCCAAGAACACTTTGTATTGTTCTTTCTGTGGAAAGAGCCAGCACGAGGTGCGCAAGCTCATCGCCGGGCCGACTGTCTTCATCTGCGATGAGTGTGTCGAACTGTGCATGGACATCATCCGCGAAGAGCACAAAACCCATCTTGTAAAATCCGCTGATGGGGTGCCTTCTCCGCAGGAGATTTGCAAGGTTCTCGATGATTACGTCATCGGTCAGGGCCATGCAAAGAAGGTGCTGTCTGTAGCAGTGCATAACCACTACAAACGCCTGAATCACGCCAGCAAGAACGAAGACATCGAGCTGGCAAAATCGAACATCATGCTGGTCGGTCCGACCGGTTGTGGCAAGACGCTGCTTGCGCAAACACTTGCCCGTATTCTTGATGTTCCCTTTACAATGGCAGACGCCACCACCCTGACCGAAGCCGGTTATGTTGGGGAAGATGTGGAGAACATCATTCTCAAGCTGTTGCAGGCCGCCGACTACAATGTTGAGCGTGCGCAGCGTGGTATTGTTTATATCGACGAAGTCGACAAGATTTCGCGCAAATCCGACAATCCGTCGATTACGCGCGATGTGTCGGGTGAGGGTGTGCAGCAGGCCTTGCTGAAAATTATGGAAGGCACCGTTGCATCCGTTCCGCCGCAAGGGGGACGTAAACATCCGCAGCAGGAATTCCTGCAGGTCGATACAACCAACATTCTGTTTATTGTTGGGGGTGCGTTTGCAGGCCTGGACAAGGTTATTGCCCAGCGTGGCAAGGGTGCAGGGATCGGCTTTGGTGCCGATGTTCGCAGCCCGGATGAACGCCGCACGGGGGATGTCTTGCGGGCTGTGGAACCGGAAGATCTGTTGAAGTTCGGCCTGATTCCCGAATTCATCGGTCGTTTGCCGGTTCTGGCAACGCTTGAAGACCTGGATGAAGAAGCTTTGGTCAAAATTCTGACCGAACCGAAAAATGCGCTTAGCAAGCAGTATCAGCGTCTGTTCGATATGGAAGATGTCAAGCTGACCTTCCAGGATGATGCGTTGATTGCAATTGCCCGCAAGGCAATCGAGCGTAAAACCGGTGCCCGTGGTCTGCGGTCAATCATGGAAGGCATCTTGCTTGATACCATGTTTGATTTGCCGTCGATGGATAGTGTCGAGGAAATTGTCATCAACCGTGATGTTGTTGAAGGCAAGGCCAAGCCGCTTCTGATTCATTCGGAACGTCGTAACGACGTTGAAAACAGTGCCTGATTGTACTTGCCGCGCGGGCAGTATTGCAGCGCGGCAATTACAGCTTATCTATTGAGTATGTTCGCGTTGCTGCTGGGGCCTATTGCAGGACCACAGCAACGTTTTGGCTCAGAATAGGGAATAGAACACATGGTCGAATTGGCACATGCTGATATCTACCCGGTCTTGCCGTTGCGCGACATTGTCGTGTTTCCGCACATGATCGTTCCATTGTTTGTCGGCCGGGAAAAATCGGTCCGCGCACTTGAAGATGTGATGCGCGAAGACAAACAAATTCTTCTTGTAACCCAGAAAGATGCCGGTCTTGATGATCCGTCGGTAGATGATCTCTATCGCGTGGGGACCGTTGCGTCCGTGCTGCAGTTGCTGAAATTGCCCGATGGCACCGTCAAGGTGCTGGTCGAAGGGGGCAAGCGTGCGCAGATTTCCGGGTTTGTTGATAATCCTGAATTTTTCCAGGCTTACGGGACCGTCCACGAGGATGATGACGAGGACGAAAGCGAACTCGAAGCGTTGTCGCGGTCCGTGGTTACCCAGTTTGAACAATATATCAAGCTGAACAAAAAGATTCCGCCTGAAGTCCTGGTATCGGTCAATCAGATCGAGGAACCGGCCAAGCTGGCAGATACGGTTGCGTCTCACCTGGCGCTCAAAATTTCGGAAAAGCAGGAACTGCTTGAGACCGGATCGGTTGCGGCGCGTCTGGAACGTATTTTCGGTTTCATGGAATCGGAAATTGGCGTTTTGCAGGTTGAAAAGAAAATCCGCAATCGTGTCAAACGCCAGATGGAAAAAACCCAGCGCGAGTATTATCTGAATGAGCAACTTAAGGCCATTCAGAAGGAGCTGGGCGAAGGTGAAGACGGCAAGGATGAAGCCTCTGAGCTTGAAGAGAAGCTCAATAAGGCAAAAATGCCGAAGGAAGCCAAGGAAAAGGCCCAGGCCGAGTTAAAGAAGCTGCGCAATATGAGCCCGATGTCTGCAGAGGCAACGGTGGTGCGCAACTATCTTGACTGGATGGTGTCTATTCCGTGGAATAAACGCAGCAAAATTTCCCATGACCTCAAGAAGGCCAAAAAGGTTCTTGATAAGGAACATTATGGTCTGGAGCAGGTCAAAGAGCACATTCTTGAATATCTGGCCGTTCAGGCCCGTATCAAGAAAGTAAAAGGTCCGATTCTGTGCCTTGTTGGTCCCCCGGGTGTTGGTAAAACCTCGCTGGGTAAATCAATGGCAAATGCCACGGGCCGTAACTTTATCCGTATGTCCCTGGGCGGCGTGCGCGATGAATCGGAAATCCGTGGACATCGTCGTACCTATATCGGCTCAATGCCGGGCAAAATCATTCAGGGGATGAAGAAGGCGAAAACCTCTAATCCGCTGTTCTTGCTCGACGAGATTGAAAAGATGGGATCTGACTTCCGGGGTGACCCGGCATCGGCTTTGCTTGAGGTGCTTGATCCCGAGCAGAACTCGACCTTCAATGACCATTATCTTGAAGTCGATTATGATCTGTCCGATGTGATGTTTGTGACCACGGCGAACAGCCTGCGCATGCAGCAGCCGTTGCTGGACCGTATGGAGATCATTCGGATTTCGGGTTACACCGAAGACGAAAAGGTTGAAATCGCCAAGCGTCATCTGATTCCGAAGCAGATTGAAGCCAATGGTTTGAAAAAGGCCGAATGGAGCATTTCTGACGATGCCCTTCGGGACCTGATTCGCTATTACACCCGTGAAGCAGGTGTGCGTAACCTTGAACGTGAACTGGCCCGTCTGGCGCGTAAAGCCACCAAGCGTATTTTGCTTGAGGGTTTGAAAACCGTTCGTGTCACGCCGCGTACGCTGGCGAAATATGCCGGGATCCGCAAATATCGCTTTGGTGAAACCGAAGGTGAAGACCAGGTGGGTGTGGTGACGGGCCTTGCCTATACGGAATTTGGTGGGGATCTGTTGCAGATCGAAGCCGTTACCGTACCGGGCAAAGGCAATATGAAGACCACCGGTAAACTTGGCGACGTCATGACGGAATCGATCCAGGCGGCGACCTCGTTTGTTCGCTCGCGTGCGACGCATTTCGGGATCAAGCCAAACCTGTTTCAGAAGCGTGACATTCACGTTCACGTTCCGGAAGGGGCAACGCCGAAGGATGGTCCCTCGGCCGGTGTTGGTATGGTGACATCAGTTGTGTCAATTTTGACCAGCAACCCGGTACGCAAAGACGTTGCCATGACGGGTGAAGTTACCTTGCGTGGTCGCGTTCTGGCGATTGGTGGTTTGAAGGAAAAACTTCTGGCCGCATTGCGCGGCGGTGTCAAAACGGTTCTTATTCCCAAGGAAAACGAAAAGGACCTGGAAGACATTCCTGATAACGTCAAACGGAATATGCGAATCATTCCGGTATCGCATGTTGACGAAGTTTTGGAACACGCCTTGGTCAATCCGCTGGTGCCGATTGAATGGGATGAAGAATCCGACGATGTTTCGGTGAAGCCAAAAGACGGTGAAGAATCGGAAATCGGTGGTGTAACAACTCACTGATTGATCGCAGAATCTTGGGCTTTTTGACAGGGGTGGCATGGCTGCCCCTGTTTTTTTGTGGATAACTTGTCCCGGAATCGGTCAAGACCAAAAGGCGAGGGGCTGTAAAGGCGAAAAAACGACAAAAAAAGCGCAAAAACGGCGGAAAACTGCGTCTCTCCGATTGACGACATGTAGGTGACCTGCTTACATTGCGCCTGTAAAAGGTTTGGGGCAAACCAAATTTCCTTATAACTCCGAACGTCCAATAAGGGGGCCAGGAAGTGAATAAAAACGATCTCGTTGGAAGTGTCGCTGCGAAAGCTGATCTGTCTAAAGCAGATGCTACCAAAGCCGTTGATGCTGTATTCGATTCCATTACCGAATCTCTGAAATCAGGCGATGAAGTTCGTCTGGTTGGTTTCGGCACTTTTGCCGTTGCTGCGCGTGCAGCTTCCAAGGGTCGCAATCCGCGTACCGGCGAAGAAATCGATATTCCGGCTTCGAAGCAGCCGAAATTCAAGGCTGGCAAAGGCCTTAAGGACTCCGTCAATTAATTTTGGCCGTCTTTGAAAAAAAAGTGCCGGTGACAGCGTCACCGGCATTGCATTTTAAAAAAAGCATGTTATGTTCCGCTCGCTTCCGCAAAACGGGGCACTAAAAAAAAGGGTGATTAGCTCAGCTGGTTAGAGCATCTCGTTTACACCGAGAGGGTCGGGAGTTCGAATCTCTCATCACCCACCATGGAAAAGGCGTCCTTACCGGACGCCTTTTTTCTTTGCGTGAACAACAGCTTATCACGCTCTATCCGATCATCGATCTTTTCCCGTGATTTTCTTTCTTCGGTTCAACCGGCTTGATGATTCGGCTGGCGATTGCGCAGCGGGTCTGCGATCATCATAACGTCTTTATTCACGTTTTGAGGCCGAACCCGGTGATGTTTCAAGCTGTTCCTATAGCCATTATCTCTGTCAGGCATCGACTTTGCGGGATGCCGTGGTTAGGGCTTTCCTGGAGGCGATTACGGGCTGCTCTATTGCTTCTGGTGTTAGGCTTGGGTCTTGTGGGGTGTTATCTTCCAGAGCGCTTTACAGCGGATTTAACGCTGGCTCGGAACGGGGATTATCATTTTACCTACAAGGGTCGGTTACGGCAGGCCGCGCTGGCCAAAGATTTGCTTGATGGCAAGGTCACACCCGAAGAGGAAAAAAAGCGGGCCGTCCTCATTTTGAATGATCTGGAACGTGACCCTGCCTTTGGTCCGTCCACTTATGCCGGGCGCGGGGTGTTCAATGTCAGTTATGACCGCAAGGGAAATATCATAACCGAGAAAACCTTTAATTTCGTTCGGCGAAATTCGCGAATCCTGCAAATGATGTTTCATGAAGAAAGCCGCACCGTCGAAGTTCGCGGCGGGTCCGTACCTGTGCAATATATGGATACATTGAAGGCAATGGGATACGTGCCTGACGGGCAGATTACGGTAAAGACCACCGTTCATGTCAGACGCGACAATGCGACCGAGCGCAATACCGTTGATGATGAAACGACTCTGATCTGGAAAATTCAGAAACTGGGTGAACCAGCGCTGATATTGATTCTGGGTTAGGCTGCTATTGCGGCTTTTGGGGCAAACGACTCTTGTTTGATAGCAAGGACCCCAACCAAGCGATTCGATGCAGCATCGTGCAAGGCGTGCATGTTGGTTGTTCATGCAGGCACAATGGCTCCGATAAGATTAACAACGCTTTGTTGTGTAGGGCGGGTAGGGCGTAACTGAGTCGCGCTTTGGCATTGAAAAACCCTGCCGGATTGCTCTGGCAGGGTTTCGCGGATATCGGATAATGGAAAGAACGGGTCAATAGACCATTTCGTCCTCGCCGCCGCCTTCGGAAATAACGATCTGCCCCTGTGCGGCCAGTTCTTTGGCAAGCTGGACAATCATCATCTGGCATTCTTCGACGTCGGCCAGGCGAACCGGTCCCAGAGCGTCCATATCTTCGCGCATCATCTTGCCGGCACGTTCGGACATGTTTTTGAAGAAAAGTTCGCGCATTGCATCGGTAGACCCCTTGAGGGCAAGGGCAAGCTTGTCCTTTTCCACCTGGCGCAGCAGCGACTGAACGCCGTTATTATCAAGACGGGCCAGATCCTCGAAGGTGAACATCAAGGCTTTGATCTTTTCGGCAGAGTCGCGGTTACGTTCTTCAAGGGCGGTCAGGAATCGATCCTGGCTTTGCCGGTCAAGGCTGTTGAAAATATCGGCCATTAATTCGTGGTTGTCCCCACGCGAGCCGCGCGCCAGGTTGGACATGAATTCCGTGCGCAGCGTTTTTTCGATATTATCCAGAACTTCTTTCTGCACAGCCTCCATGCGCAACATACGCATGATGACTTCCATCGAGAAATTTTCCGGTAACAGCGACAAAACAGCGGCGGAGTGTGTTGATTTCAGCTTTGAAAGAACAACGCCAACTGTTTGAGGATATTCATTTTTCAGGTAGTTCGCCAGAACAGCTTCGTTCACGTTATTAAGCTTGTCCCACATCGTGCGACCAGCCGGACCACGGATTTCTTCCATGATATTGTTAACGCGGTCTTCTGGCAGAACTTTGGTCAGCAGGCGTTCGGTCGTGTCAAACGAACCGACAAGCGAACCGGTTGACGAAAGCTGATCGGCAAATTCGACAAAAAGGCGCTCAACGATGTTGGAACTGATGGTTCCAAGACTGGACATCGTTTGCGAGATTTCCTTGATTTCTTCATCATCCATCAATGCAAACATCTTGGAGGCATGCTCTTCCCCAAGTGCCAGCATCAGGATCGCCGCTTTTTCCTGTCCAGAAAGCGACCGGTATTCTTCTTTAACGCGCCCCACGTAAAGCCCACTCCGTCAGCAATTCCAGATCCGTTACATGATAACGCATTCTCGTGAAGGATGCGTTACGAACAGTCAATAAATCTATAAGGCTTAAGTACGTACATGAAAAGACCTCTCGCACTTTGCAAGGTCAGACAATATCAAACCACGGACAAAACGGCTTGAAAAGTACGCCATGATTTCCGTTTGGGGTGATCTCGACAAGTTGAAATCACGACCTGGTTGAAAGCGATGCTATCAGCTTGACTTAGCAAGGGTGCTGGTCTAACAAGAGCACGCCGATGGATGGTTGTTTTGGGGGCGTAGCTCAGTTGGTTAGAGCGCCGGCCTGTCACGCCGGAGGCCGCGGGTTCAAGTCCCGTCGCTCCCGCCATTACAGCCATCGACTGCATTCTTTCTTGGGCGCTGCGTCTTTCCTGCCCGTACTCCTTTTGCTGCCTTGCAACAATATGGATTGCGGTCGCGACGTTCGGCTGACCTGAAATTGACCGCAGAAGGCAGAAAAGTTTAGATGAGTTCCAGGCTTGGTGGCGTGAAAACACGTCTCCGGGGCTGGTACTTGTGTGGTGCATACGTTAAGGTGCGCCCTTATGGGCTAGGTGGGGACCTGGTCGGGTTCTGGTTAGACCTGTTCTTGAGAGGTCAGAGAGATGCAAGAGCTTCTTTCGGAATATCTTCCGATCCTGATTTTCATCGGGATTGCCGTCGGTCTTTCGGCGGTTATCATCATCGCTTCGCTGGTTCTGGCCAAGCAGGCCCCGGATGCTGAAAAGCTGTCTGCATATGAATGCGGCTTTTCGCCATTCGAAGATGCACGCATCAAATTTGATGTTCGCTTCTACCTGGTCGCAATCTTGTTCATCATCTTCGATCTGGAAGTTGCCTTCCTGTTTCCGTGGGCTGTCACCCTTGGCGATATCGGGACGTTCGGTTTCCTGTCGATGGTAATTTTCCTGGCAGTGCTGACAATCGGCTTTGTCTATGAATGGAAGAAGGGAGCTCTGGAATGGGAGTGAGCACCAATACAGGCGCACCCTTGGCCCCTGGTCGTGACCAGGATCAGCTGCTTAAGGGCGTGTTTGACGAGATGAATGACAAGGGCTTTGTTCTTGCCAGCCTTGACAAACTTGCCACCTGGGCAAATACGGGTTCAATGTGGCCAATGACGTTTGGTCTGGCCTGCTGTGCCGTCGAAATGATGCACGCCGCAGCCGCCCGTTACGACATGGACCGCTATGGCGTTGTTTTCCGTCCCAGCCCGCGTCAATCAGACGTCATGATTGTTGCCGGGACGCTGACCAACAAAATGGCACCGGCCCTTCGCAAGGTTTACGACCAGATGGCCGAGCCGCGCTGGGTGATTTCGATGGGCTCGTGTGCCAATGGCGGCGGGTATTATCACTATTCCTATTCGGTGGTGCGCGGTTGTGACCGTGTTGTTCCGGTCGATATTTATGTCCCCGGTTGCCCGCCGACAGCCGAGGCGCTGATTTACGGTATTCTGCAGCTGCAGAAAAAAATCCGCCGTACCGGTGTCCTGTCACGCTGATCCGAGAGTAGGGGGCTAGCATGAGCGAATTGCTCAGCGATAATAGCGCAGCACTGCAAGATCTTCGCGATCTTCTAAAGGCACATTTTGGTGCCGATGTTATTGATACGGTTTATCGTTACGACGAACTGACCGCTATCGTTAAACGCGACTCTATTGTCAGCGTTCTGACTTTCCTGCGCGATGATGCGGGATGTTTGTTCAAACAGCTGATCGACATTTGTGGTGTGGATTACCCGGAACGTGCTGAACGTTTCGAGGTGGTGTATCACCTGTTGTCGCTCAAACATAACCTGCGCATTCGCGTCAAGGTGACGACGGACGAAGATACGCCGGTTCCGACTGCTGTTGGCGTTTATAGTGCCGCGGACTGGTTCGAGCGTGAGACCTGGGACATGTATGGTGTGTTCTTTGCCGATCACCCCGATCCCCGCCGTATTCTGACCGACTATGGTTTTGAAGGCCATCCGTTGCGCAAAGACTTCCCGCTGACGGGCTATGTCGAAGTTCGTTATGACGATGAACTTAAGCGCGTGGTGTATGAGCCGGTGAAACTGGTGCAGGATTTCCGTAACTTTGATTTCGAAAGCCCGTGGGAAGGAATGCAAAACATTCTTCCGGGTGACGAAAAGGCGGAGGGCAACGCCTGATGTCCGAACAAAAAATTAAAAATATGACCCTCAACTTCGGCCCGCAGCACCCTGCGGCGCACGGGGTTTTGCGTCTTGTCCTTGAAATGGACGGCGAAGTTGTTGAACGTGCCGATCCGCATATCGGGTTGCTGCATCGCGGTACCGAAAAGCTGATCGAATATAAAAACTACGTTCAGGCAACGCCGTATTTTGACCGTCTTGACTATGTCGCGCCGATGAACCAGGAGCATGCCTTCTGTCTGGCGATTGAAAAGTTGATGGGGGTCGAGGTTCCGAAGCGCGCACAGTATATTCGTGTTCTGTATGCTGAAATCGGCCGTATTCTCAACCACATCCTCAACCTGACGACCTTTGCTTTGGACGTCGGGGCGATGACGCCGCTTTTGTGGGGCTTTGAAGAACGCGAGAAGCTCATGGAATTCTATGAGCGCGCCTGTGGTGCCCGTCTTCACGCCAACTATTTCCGTCCCGGTGGTGTTGCTGCGGATTTGCCGGCAGGTCTTCTTGAAGATATTTCGGCCTGGATTGACCAGTTCCCGAATTTCATCAAGGATTTTGACCGCGTTTTGACCGGCAACCGTATTTTCAAGCAGCGTGCTGTTGGTATCGGTATTGTTTCGGCGGAAGAGGCATTTGACTGGGGCTTTACCGGGCCGAATATTCGTGCATCGGGGATCGCATGGGACTTGCGTAAATCGCAGCCTTACGATTCGTACGAAGATTTTGACTTCGACATCCCTGTTGGCAAGCATGGCGACGTTTATGACCGTTATCTGGTTCGTTTTGAAGAAATGAACCAGTCATTGCGCATCATGCGCCAGGCCATTGATAACATGCCTGATGGCCCGGTTATTGTTCAGAATAACAAGGTGGCTCCGCCGGCCCGTGCCGATATGAAGCGGTCGATGGAAGCCCTCATTCATCACTTCAAGCTGTTTACCGAAGGTTTCCACGTCCCGGCTGGCGAATGTTATGCCGCTGTTGAAGCCCCCAAAGGTGAGTTTGGCGTCTTTTTGGTGTCGGATGGTTCCAACCGTCCGTATCGCTGCAAGATTCGCGCCCCCGGGTTTGCTCATCTGCAAGGCATGGATTTCATGTCGAAGGGTCATATGTTGGCAGACGTTGTTGCCAATATCGGTTCGCTTGATATTGTTTTCGGTGAGATTGACCGATGAGCCATTTAAGAAGACCAGCTCCGCGCGAGCTTCAGCCGACCAGCTTTGCTTTCACGCCTGAAAATCTGGAAAAAGCGAAAAAGATTATCGCGAAATATCCGGAAGGCCGCCAGCAGAGTGCCACCATGCCGCTTCTCGATCTGGCGCAGCGCCAGACGGAAGGGAATTGGGTTCCGACCGTTGCCATGGACTACATTGCCGACATGCTCGAAATGCCGGCAATCCGGGTTTATGAAGTTGCTACCTTCTATACCATGTATAACCTGGCACCGGTGGGGCAGAACTTTATTCAGGTTTGCACCACGACCCCGTGCTGGCTGCGCGGATCGTCGGATATCGTGAAGGCCTGCAAGGACGAACTGGGCATCGGTATTGGTGAAACCACCGAAGATGGCAAGTTCACCCTGATCGAAGTTGAGTGCCTTGGTGCCTGTGTAAATGCACCGATGATGCAGATTAACGACGACTATTACGAAGATCTGACCAGCGAGAGCACGAAGAATATTATCGACATGCTCAAGCGTGGCGAAACACCGAAGGCAGGACCGCAGAGCGGCCGCCGTGGGTGTGAGCCGATTGATGGTCCCAAGGTTCTGAAAGCATTCTGTGGCTGTGCTGCTGCAGATCAGCCTGCTGAACCCAAAGACGGGGAAGCCTGATATGCTGCAAGATAAGGATCGTATCTTTACCAATCTGTACGGTTTTCAGGATTTTGGTCTGAAAGCCGCGCAGGCGCGTGGTAACTGGGACGGCACCAAGGGCCTGATCGAAAAAGGTCAGGACTGGATCATTGATGAAATGAAGGCATCGGGCATGCGCGGCCGTGGCGGCGCTGGTTTCCCGACCGGCCTGAAATGGTCGTTCATGCCCAAGGAATCGGATGGTCGTCCGCATTATCTGGTTGTGAATGCCGATGAAGGTGAGCCGGGCACCTGTAAGGACCGCGAGATCATGCGCAATGATCCGCATACCCTGGTCGAAGGGTGCCTGCTGGCCAGTTTCGCGATGCGGGCCCATGCGGCCTATATTTATATTCGTGGTGAGTTTTATCACGAAGCATCTAACCTGCAGCGCGCGATTGACGAAGCCTATGAAGCCGGTTTGATTGGTAAAAACGCCTGTGGGTCGGGTTGGGATTTCGATCTTTACCTGCATCTTGGCGCGGGTGCCTATATTTGTGGTGAAGAAACCGCGCTGATCGAAAGCCTTGAAGGCAAAAAAGGTCAGCCGCGTTTGAAACCGCCATTTCCGGCCAATGCCGGTTTGTATGGTTGCCCGACTACAGTGAATAACGTTGAATCGATTGCTGCGGTTCCCGAAATTCTGCGTCGTGGTGGTGCCTGGTTCTCCAGCTTTGGCCGTGAAAAAAATCATGGGACCAAGCTGTTTGCCATTTCCGGTCACGTTGAAAAGCCCTGCACCGTTGAAGAAGCCATGAGCATTCCGCTTCGTGAGCTGATTGACCGTCATTGTGGTGGTGTTCGCGGCGGCTGGGATAATCTGCTTGCCGTTATTCCGGGTGGGTCGTCGGTGCCGGTTCTGACCAAAGATGTGTGTGACGATGTCCTGATGGACTTCGATGCGCTTCGCGAGGTTGGTTCGGGCCTTGGGACGGCGGCGGTGATCGTCATGGACAAGTCAACCGACATTGTCTACGCGATTGCCCGACTTTCCGAGTTCTACAAACATGAAAGCTGTGGTCAGTGCACGCCTTGCCGTGAAGGTACGGGTTGGATGATGCGCATGATGCAGCGCATGGTTCGCGGCGAGGCCACACTGGATGAGATCGACCTTTTGTGGGACGTGACCAAACAGGTCGAAGGCCACACCATTTGTGCGCTTGGTGACGCTGCCGCATGGCCGATCCAGGGATTGATCCGTAATTTCCGTCCCGAAATGGAACGCCGGATCAAGGAATATCGCGCACGGATCGCGGCCTGAGAGAGGCCTGTTGAGAGGGATTGAGACATGCCGAAACTGACAGTTGACGGTATCGAAGTCGAAGTAGAAGCCGGAGCGACAGTTCTTCAGGCCTGTGAGGAAGCGGGTAAGGAAATTCCCCGTTTCTGTTACCACGAGCGCCTGTCGATTGCTGGTAACTGCCGCATGTGCCTGGTGGAAATGGAGCGTGCGCCCAAGCCGGTCGCATCTTGCGCCATGCCGGCAGCCGACGGAATGGTCATCAAAACGGATTCCGACCTTGTGAAAAAGGCACGCAACGGCGTGATGGAATTCCTGCTGATCAACCATCCGCTTGATTGCCCGATTTGTGACCAGGGCGGTGAATGTGACCTTCAGGACCAGGCAATGGCCTATGGTTTTGATGCGTCGCGCTACGCCGAGAAAAAACGTGCCGTAAAGGACAAGGAACTGGGCCCGATCGTTAAAACGATCATGACCCGTTGCATCCATTGTACCCGTTGCGTTCGTTTTTCCGAGGAAGTTGCCGGTGTTGGCACGATGGGGGCGGTTTATCGCGGTGAAGACACCGAGGTCGGACCTTATATCGAAGCCAGCATCAATTCCGAAATGTCGGGCAATCTGGTTGATCTGTGCCCGGTTGGCGCACTGACGTCCAAGCCTTATGCCTTTACCGCCCGTCCGTGGGAATTGAAGAAGACCGATAGCATCGATGTGATGGATGCTGTTGGCTCGAATATTCGCATCGACGCCCGCGGGTCTGAAGTTTTGCGCGTTCTGCCGCGTCTGAACGAAGAGATCAACGAAGAATGGATTTCGGACAAAACCCGTTACGCCATTGATGGTCTCAAGCGTCAGCGTCTTGACCGTCCTTATGTTCGTGTAAATGGCAAGCTTGCGCCGGCAAGCTGGGAAGAAGCCTTTGCTGCGATCAAGGAAAAGGTCTCCGGGCTGGATGGAAAAAAAATTGCCGCGCTTGCCGGGGATACGGTTGATTGCGAATCGATGACGGCTCTTAAAGACCTGATGGGCAAACTGGGATCGGCCAATATTGATTGCCGCCAGGATGGATCGAAGGTCGCGGGGCCGCGGTCATCTTACATTTTCAACACCACGATTGCCGGTATTGAAGAAGCGGATGCCTGCCTGGTTGTCGGGGCAAATGTTCGTGCCGAAGCGCCGATCATTAATTCCCGTTTGCGCAAACGCTGGCGCATGACAGCTGGTGATTTCCGTTTGGGCGTTATCGGTGAAAACTGGGACCCGACCTTCAAGCATGACTATCTTGGTGCCGGTCCGGAAACGCTTGCTGAAATTCTGGATGGCAAAAACGACTTTGCTAAGGTTCTCGAATCCGCGGCCAAGCCGATGATCATTCTGGGCATGGGGGCGCTGAACCGTGAAGATGGTGACGCCGTTCTGGCAACTGCCCGTGCCATTGCCGATAAATACGGCATGGTCGCAAGTGAGTGGAACGGCTTTAACGTTCTGCATACCGCGGCTGCGCGTGTTGGTGGTCTTGATCTCGGCTTTGTGCCGGGTGAGGGCGGTCTGGCAACGAATGATATTCTTGACGGGGCGGCAAAAGGAGATGTCGAAATTGTTTATCTGCTTGGTGCAGATGAGCTCGACATGTCCAAGCTTGAAAAAGCCTTTGTGATTTATCAGGGCTGCCTTGGTGATGCCGGTGCGCAGGTCGCAGACGTCATTCTGCCTGGGGCGGCTTACACCGAAAAGAACGGTACCTATGTTAACACGGAAGGGCGCGTTCAGTATGGCTGGCGCGCTGTGTTCCCGGTTGGGGATGCCCGTGAAGACTGGAAGATCATTCGTGCGCTGTCGGCAAGCCTTGGCTTGACCCTGCCTTATGACAATATTGATTCACTTCGTGCCCGCATGATTGAAATCAATGATGTATTTGGCTCCATTAATGTACCGCGTAAAGCGGCCTGGGGCGAATTTGGTAAGGCTGGTGCAATGAAGTCGGAAGGCTTTGCTTCGCCGGTTCGCAATTTTTACATGACCGACCCGATCAGCCGGGCATCGGTGACGATGGCAAAATGTACAGAAGCCTTCGTCAAGGATGCGGCTGCCGGAAAGGTTGCCTGAGTTCGGGAAGCGGGCGGCGGGGAACCGTCGCCTTCTCTCGCTAAGGGGTGTCCCGCTTACGGGACCAAACGCAAAAGATACGGTTTGACCGATGGAACTTCTTTGGGACGGATATATTCAGCCAGGAATTTGGATCGTCGCTAAAATCCTGGCGATCGTGCTTCCCTTGCTGATTGCTGTTGCCTATCTCACCTATGCAGAACGCAAGGTGATTGGTGCCATGCAAATGCGCAAAGGCCCGAACGTCGTTGGGCCTTTTGGCCTGTTGCAGCCACTGGCAGACGGCCTGAAGCTGTTTTTGAAGGAAACGGTCATTCCGACCAGCGCCAATAAGGTCGTCTTCCTGATTGCGCCGATGTTGACCTTCATTCTCGCTTTGGTCGCGTGGGCTGTCATCCCGTTTGGCGAAGGGTTGGTCATTTCCAACCTTAATGTTGGTGTTCTTTACCTGTTTGCCATTTCGTCGCTTGGTGTTTACGGCATCGTGATGGCGGGTTGGTCGTCCAACTCCAAATACGCCTTTCTTGGCGCGCTGCGCTCCGCAGCCCAGATGGTGTCTTACGAAATTTCGATCGGTCTGATCATTATTTCGGTTCTGCTGACCACCGGGTCGCTGAATTTGACAGACATCGTTCATGCGCAGTCGGGCGGTATTTGGAACTGGAATTTTATTTACCATCTGCCGATGTTCGTGATCTTTGTCGTCTCGATCCTCGCAGAAACGAACCGTGCGCCGTTCGACCTTCCCGAAGCGGAAGCCGAGCTTGTGTCGGGTTATAACGTCGATTATTCGGCAATGACCTTCGCACTGTTCTTCCTTGGTGAATATGCCAACATGATTTTGATGAGCGGCCTTTGTGCGACCCTGTTTTTGGGTGGCTGGCAGGCGCCGTTGCCGTTCCTGGATTTCATTCCCGGTCCGCTATGGTTCATCATCAAGATCTGCATGGTTCTGTTCATTTTCCTCTGGGTACGTGCCACTTTCCCGCGTTACCGCTATGACCAGCTGATGCGTCTGGGCTGGAAGGTTTTCCTTCCGCTGTCTTTCGCCTGGGTCATGCTGGTTGCCACGTTCCTGGTTGTTTTCGACAAAGTCCCGGCCTGATCGCCGAGCATCGGGAAGAGAGAGGTAAACGATGTCATTTATAGATCGGACGGCCCGGAGTTTCCTGCTGGTGGAACTGCTTTCCGGTATGGCGCTCACCTTCAAATATATGTTCAAGCCGAAGGTGACGCTGAATTATCCGTATGAAAAAGGTCCGCTTAGCCCGCGTTTCCGTGGCGAACATGCCTTGCGCCGTTACCCGAACGGGGAAGAGCGTTGCATCGCATGTAAGCTGTGCGAAGCGATCTGCCCGGCGCAGGCCATTACCATCGAGGTCGAGCCGCGTCTTGACGGATCACGCCGGACGACGCGCTACGATATTGATATGACGAAGTGCATCTATTGCGGTTTCTGCGAAGAAGCCTGCCCTGTCGATGCCATCGTCGAAGGTCCGAACTTTGAGTTCGCAACCGAAAACCGCGAGGAGCTTCTTTACGATAAAGACAAGCTTCTTGAAAATGGCGAGCGTTGGGAAGCCGAGCTTGCTGCACGATTGGAGGCAGACGCACCTTATCGGTAAGTGTCGCGTCTGATCGTTTAGAAAAAGTTCATGGATCGCCTTCCGCCAGTGCGGAGGCGTTTCGCCAAGGGGGTACCTTATGGTCGTACAGGCTTTGGCTTTCTATTTGTTTGCCATTATCGCAGTTATTTCTGCCGCAATGGTGGTAACTGTGCGCAACCCGGTTCACTCGGTGTTGTTTCTTATTTTGACGTTCTTCAACGCCGCAGGGCTTTTTGTTCTGCTTGGCGCTGAGTTTCTTGCCATGCTTCTGGTCGTCGTTTATGTCGGCGCGATCGCGGTTTTGTTCATGTTCGTCGTCATGATGCTCGACATCAATTTTGTCGAAATGCGTGAAGGCTTCCTGAGCTATCTGCCGATTGGTGTTCTGGTTGCTGCGGTATTGTTTGTTGAACTGGCCTTTGTTGGTGGCGGTTGGGTTATGACCGATGCCAAAATGGCGGCAATTGCCCAGCCAGTTCCGGCAAATGTGCATAATATCAATGCTCTGGGCATGCTTCTTTACACCGACTATGCCTATATCTTCCAGGCAGCCGGGTTGGTGTTGCTGACCGCCATGATTGGTGCAATCGTCCTGACCCTGCGTCATCGTGAAGGTGTACGTCGCCAGAATATTTCCCAGCAGGTCCAGCGCCAGCGCGCCGAGACCCTTGAAATCAAAAAAGTACCAGTCGGTAGGGGGATCTGATGGAAATCGGACTTGCTCATTACCTGACTGTCGCCGCCATCCTGTTTACCCTTGGGATTTTCGGTATCTTCATGAACCGGAAGAACGTCATCATTATTATGATGTCGATCGAACTGATGCTGTTGGCAGTCAACATCAATTTTGTCGCCTTTTCGTCGTTCCTTGGCGATTTGGTTGGCCAGGTTTTCACCATTTTCGTGCTGACTGTTGCGGCTGCTGAGGCGGCGATCGGCCTTGCGATCCTGGTGGTTTATTTCCGTAACCGCGGCACCATTGCGGTTGAAGACATCAACATGATGAAGGGGTAAGGCACAGATATGTATGCTCTGATCGTTTTTCTTCCCCTTATCGCGGCTATTATTGCCGGTCTGATCACCCTGATCGGGGCGATGAAGACTGCCAATGCGCCGGCTGCGCATCATGATGATCATCATCACGGGGTTTCCACTGCCGACCGGCTTTCGCAGCTGGTTACGGTTGCGGGCGTGGTTATTGCGGCGGCTCTTTCCGTGGTGGCATTTATTGATGTCGCACTTCACGGAAACCCGGTAACGCTTGACCTGTTTACCTGGATCAGCTCCGGCGATTTCACGGCAAACTGGTCGCTGCGGTTTGATACGCTGACCTGCGTCATGCTGATTGTGGTCAACGGCGTTTCGTCGATGGTGCATATTTATTCCATCGGCTATATGTCGCATGACCCTGATAAGCCGCGCTTCATGGCTTATTTGTCGCTGTTTACCTTCGCGATGCTGATGCTTGTTACTGCCGACAACCTGATCCAGCTGTTCTTCGGCTGGGAAGGGGTGGGGCTTGCATCCTACCTGCTGATCGGTTTCTGGTATTCCAAACCGTCGGCATGTTCTGCTGCGATGAAGGCCTTTATCGTCAACCGTGTCGGTGACTTTGGTTTCGCGCTGGGTATCTTTGCCGTTTATGTTCTGTTTGGCACCGTCCAGTTCGACACCATTTTTGCCAATGCCGAAGAAGTTTCCGGCTCGACGCTGATGTTCCTCGGGCATGATTTCTCGGCTTTGAATATTGCAACCTTCCTGCTGTTCATTGGTGCGATGGGTAAATCGGCTCAGTTGGGCCTGCATACCTGGCTGCCTGATGCGATGGAAGGCCCGACACCGGTTTCCGCCCTTATCCACGCGGCAACGATGGTGACGGCCGGTGTGTTCATGGTCGCGCGTCTCTCGCCGATTTTTGAATATGCCGAAACAACGCTGGCGATTGTGACGGTTGTTGGTGCGACCACGGCGTTCTTCGCTGCGACCATCGGCTGTGTGCAGAACGACATCAAACGTGTGATCGCTTATTCAACCTGTTCGCAGCTTGGTTACATGTTCTTTGCCTGTGGCGTTTCCGCTTACAGTGCTGGCGTGTTCCACCTGATGACGCATGGTTTCTTCAAGGCGTTGCTGTTCCTCGGCTCCGGCTCGGTGATCCACGGCATGCACGAAGAGCAGGACATGCGCAAGATGGGCGGTATCTGGAAGATGGTTCCGCTGACCTTTGGTGTCATGATTATTGGTACCCTGGCAATTACCGGTGTTCCGGGCTTTGCGGGCTACTATTCCAAAGACATGATCATCGAAAGCGCCTTTGCCGCACATACCGGTGTCGGTACCTATGCCTTCTGGATGGGCGTGATTGCGGCCTTTATGACGGCATTCTATAGCTGGCGTCTGATTTTCATGACCTTCTTTGGGGCTCCGCGTGCCGATGAACGCACGATGGCGCATGTTCATGAAAGCCCGGCTGTCATGACGGTGCCGTTGCTGATCCTGGCTGTCGGTGCAGTGTTTGCGGGTTGGTTTGCCGTGAACTGGTTTGGTGGCAATTACGAAGAAATGCTGTCCTTCTGGAATGGCGCCATCTTCGTTGCTGAAAACCATCAGGCGCTTGAACATTCGCACCACGTTCCCGAGTGGGTCAAAATGGCACCGTTTGTTGCCATGATGCTTGGCCTGGCTTTGGCGGTGTTGATGTATCGTCTGGCGCCGTCGCTGCCGCGTATGTTGGCAAATACCTTCAACGGTCTCTACCGCTTCTTGCTGAACAAATGGTATTTCGACGAGCTCTATAACGCGATCTTCGTCAAGCCTGCCTTTGCTTTGGGCCGTGGTTTTTGGAAGTCGGGCGATGGTGCCCTGATCGACGGTGTTGGTCCGGACGGTGTTGCTGCCGCATGTCGCAATATTGCACGGCGCGTCAGTGCCTTGCAGAGCGGCTTCGTCTACCACTATGCGTTTGCCATGCTGATCGGCATTGCAGCCTTGGTGTCTTACACAATCTGGAAGATGGGTTAACGGGCGATGAGTGATTGGCCAATTCTTTCGATCATCACTTTTTTACCGCTATTGGGAGCGTTCTTTATCCTCCTGATTCCTGGTGAAGAAGCGAATGTCGCCCGCAATTCGCGCTGGGTCGCGCTGTGGACGTCTGGTTTTACCTTCCTTGCATCTCTGATGCTGTGGATCAACTTTGACACAACAACTGCCGACTTCCAGTTCGTCGAAAAGACGGAGTGGATGCCGGGGCTGAATGTGTCCTATCACATGGGTGTGGATGGCATTTCGATGCTGTTCGTCATTCTTGCGACGTTCCTGACACCGATCTGCATTCTTTCCGCCTGGGAAGCTGTGCAGAAACGGGTCAAGGAATACATGATCGCCTTCCTGGTTCTTGAAACCATGATGGTCGGCATGTTCAGCTCGCTTGATGCCATGCTGTTCTACATCTTCTTTGAAGGTGTGCTGATCCCGATGTTCATCATCATCGGCGTCTGGGGCGGGCCGCGCCGCGTATATGCAGCTTTCAAGCTGTTCCTTTATACGCTGCTGGGTTCTGTTCTGATGCTGGTCGCGCTGATGGCGATGTATTTCGATGCCGGCACCAGCGACATTCCGACCCTGATGACGCATACTTTCAGCTATCAGGCTCAGCTATGGATGTGGCTTGCTTTCTTTGCTTCCTTCGCGGTTAAGGTGCCGATGTGGCCGGTCCACACCTAGTTGCCCGATGCCCACGTGGAAGCACCGACGGCGGGTTCGGTTATCCTGGCTGGTGTGCTGTTGAAAATCGGGGGCTACGGCTTCCTGCGGTTCTCACTGCCGATGCTGCCTTTGGCATCCGAAACCTTTGCACCGCTGATCTTTACGCTCTCGATCATTGCCATCATTTATACGTCGCTGGTGGCGCTGGCCCAGGAAGATATGAAAAAGCTGATTGCTTATTCATCTATCGCTCATATGGGGATCGTGACGGTTGGTGCCTTCACCTTTAATCAGCATGGCCTGGAAGGTTCGATCTTCCAGATGTTGAGCCACGGTGTGGTTTCCGGTGCCTTGTTCCTGTGCGTTGGTGTGGTTTACGACCGTATGCACACCCGTGAAATCGATGCTTATGGTGGTCTCGTTCACCGTATGCCGGGTTACGCAATTACGTTCATGTTCTTTACAATGGCATCTGTCGGCCTGCCGGGCACGGGTGGTTTTGTTGGCGAGATCATGACGTTGCTGGGGGCCTTTGAGGCCAATACCTGGGTTGCGTTCTTTGCGTCGACCGGTCTGATCCTTGGGGCGTCTTATGCGCTTTACCTCTATCGCCGGATTGTTTTCGGGGCCCTGACAAAGGAAAACCTGAAAAACATCCTCGATATGAGCCCGCGGGAATGGGCATTGTTCGTTCCGCTTATCTTGGTGGTGCTGTGGATGGGTGTCTATCCGAGTTCTTTCCTCGATATCATGCACGCATCGGTTTTGCATTTGGTCAACCAAGTTGAAACGGCACAGGCCGCTGCGGCAAATGCCGCGCAGCTTGCAGCGAATTGAGGGGAATGAACATGGGAGATTCTATGCTCAACCTCGGGGCGGCATTGCCCGAAATTTTCATGGCGGTAGCTTCGCTTGCGTTGCTGATGCTGGGTGTTTTTACAGGCAAGGACCGTTCGTTCCGGACGGTCTCCTGGGCCGCTGTTGGTGCAATGATCATTGCCCTGGTCCTTGTGGTCACGGGTGAGGGTGGTTCTGCATTCTCGGGCCAGTTCATTGCGGATCCGTTTGCGCGTTTCTGTAAGGTTCTGATCCTGGTTGGTTCGGCTGTTGGCGTGGTTATGTCCATGAAATTTGCCGAACGTGAACGCATGGCACGGTTCGAGTTTCCGATCCTGTTGATGTTGGCAACACTTGGCATGATGGCGATGGTTTCGGCATCTGACATGTTGTCGCTTTATGTCGGTCTGGAACTGCAGAGTTTGGCTCTGTACGTTGTGGCAGCCATCCGTCGCGATACCGTGCGTGCAACGGAATCGGGCCTGAAATATTTCGTTCTGGGGTCGATTGCGTCGGGCATGCTGCTTTATGGTATGTCGATGGTTTACGGCTTTACCGGGTCGACCAACTTTGCCGTTATTGGCAATGAGGTCAGCAATGGTGGCCTTTCGGTTGGTACGCTGGTCGGTCTGGCATTCATTTTTGCCGGTCTGTGCTTCAAGGTGTCGGCGGCCCCGTTCCATATGTGGACGCCGGACGTTTACGAAGGTGCACCGACCCCGGTGACGTCGTTCTTTGCTGTTGCGCCGAAAATTGCCGGTTTGGCCCTTTTCGTTCGCGTTGCTTTGGGCCCGTTTGCCGGTGTCGTTAGCGACTGGCAGCAGATCATTGTTCTGATTTCGATCCTGTCGATGGCCTGGGGCTCTTTTGCCGCCTTGCGTCAGAGCAATATCAAACGTCTGATGGCTTATTCTTCGATTGGTCACGTTGGTTTCGCATTGGTCGGGCTTGCTGCCGGTACGGAAGCAGGTGTTCAGGCTATTCTGGTTTATCTTGGCATTTACCTCGTCATGAATCTCGGTACCTTTGCCGTGATCCTGTCGATGCGGCGCCATGACCGGATGGTTGAAGAAATCGCCGATCTGTCCGGCCTGTCGCGGACCAAGCCGTTGATGGCTGCGGTTACCGCTTTGCTGATGTTCTCGATGGCTGGTATTCCGCCGCTCGCCGGGTTCTTCGGTAAGTTCTATGTCTTTAAGGCTGCGGTTGATTCCGGGCTGGTAACGCTGGCTGTGATTGGCCTCGTGACCTCGGTTGTCAGTGCCTATTACTATCTGCGCGTTATCAAGGTCATGTATTTTGATGAGCCGGTTGAAGGCTTTGATCGCAACGGTACCGAACTGAATGTCATCATGGCGCTTGCCACGATCATTATTCTGGTTTTCGCGTTCTTCCCGAACCCGCTGACCGATAGTGCAGCCGCCGCCGCTTCGGCCCTGTTTGGAAATTGATATGACAGTTCCTGTCGTGCGTCTTCCTGATGGATATGTTTTACATTTCCACGACGTGATCGACAGTACGAATGACGAGGCCAAGCGCCTCGGTGATAAGGGCGCCCTTGGTGGCGCCCTTATTTTGGCTGCACAGCAAAAGGCTGGTCGCGGACGCCGCGGGCGGGAATGGAAATCAACGGTTGGTAATCTGTTTTTATCCTTGTTGCTGCGGCCCAATTGCCCCCTTTATGACTCCGCCCGCCTGACATTCCTTGCCGCCCTTGCAATGGCAGAGGCGATTGAGATCGTTACCGACAGCCGGGTGAAACCGGCATGCAAATGGCCCAATGACCTGATGGTTGAGGGGCGCAAATTGTGCGGCATTTTGCTCGAAAGTGCGTCTTTGCAGGGCAGGGATACCGATTATCTTGTGATCGGCACCGGGGTGAATATTGCTTTTCATCCCGAAGATGTGGAACGTCCTTCAACGTCACTTCATGAATTACAGGCACCGGTCCGGATTGAGGATCTTGTGAGTGCCTATATTACCCGTTTTGATGCGCTTTATTCGTCCTGGTTAGAGACAGGATTTGAGGCTGTGCGCGACGGCTGGCTGAAACGTGCTTATGGTTTTGGTCAACCTCTTGTCGCGCGTTTGAATGAAAAGACATTAACCGGGACTTTTGTCGGGCTTGATGACAGTGGTTCACTAATTCTAAAAGACGATGCCGGGATTGATCACAGGATCAGTGCCGGGGAAGTGTTTTTCAAAAGCTGAGTTTTCAGATTACTAGTGGTATTTTAATATATATCCGGTGCTTTATTCCTATTTGATGATGTGCTGTCGCACATCGGGATATGTTTTAAAGCGTGCTTCGCTTGATTTGGAAAACAACACAGTTAGACAATTAACGTAAAAGCTTTACCTGATAGGCCGTATGTGTTTTGTGCTTGGTCTCGGTTAACGGCTTGATCGCAAATGAGAGGTTTCGTGGATTTGTTTTTGCCAAAGGACGAATTGCTGTTTGTCCCGCTGGGTGGTTCCGGCGAGATCGGGATGAACCTAAATCTTTATGGCTATAATGACCGCTGGCTGATGGTCGACATGGGGGTTTCCTTTGGCGAGGAAGGGCTGCCCGGTGTTGATGTTGTCATGCCCGATCCATCCTTTATCGAGGCGCGCAAGGACAAGCTTCTGGGATTGGTATTAACCCATGCCCACGAAGATCATTTGGGGGCCATTCCCTATATGTGGCCGCGCTTGAAATGCCCGATTTATGCCACGCCATTTGCGGCTGAATTTTTGCGGGCCAAACTTGCCGAGACCGATTTTGCCGATCAGGTGCCGATCCACGAGATCGACTTGGGTGCGCGCTTTAAACTTGGTGATTTCGATATTGAAATGATCACCATGACCCATTCCATCCTGGAGCCCAATGCCCTGGCGATCAGAACGCCAAAGGGGCTGGTTGTGCATACCGGGGACTGGAAGTTCGACCATGATCCGCAAATCGGGACGGAACCCGATGTCGCCAAACTTGAAGCATTGGGCGACGAAGGCGTTAATGCGCTGATTTGTGATTCGACCAATGTTTTTTCCTATGGCGAAACTGGTTCGGAAGGGCAGGTTGCGCGTAATCTGATTGATTTGTTCGCCAAGATTCCCAGTGGCCGGATCGCCGTTGCCTGCTTTGCCACCAATGTGGCGCGCATTCAATCCATTATTGAAGCCGCACATGAAACGGGGCGTTGTGTTGCTTTGGCCGGGCGCTCGATGCGGCGCGTCACCGAAGCTGCGAAGAAGGTGGGCTATCTTACCGGGTATCCTAACCTTTTGTCCGATGATGATGCGATGGAAGTGCCCAAGGACCAGGTGCTGTTGATCTGCACGGGGTCACAAGGCGAGCCGCGTGCCGCGATGGCCCGGATCGCACGCGGGGATCATCCGACAATCGAACTTGATGCAGGGGATACGGTGATTTTTTCTGCCCGCGAAATTCCCGGCAATGAAAAATCTATTGGCTATATTCAGAACACGCTGATCAAACGTGGCATTAATGTCATTACCGCGCGCGATGAGCCGATCCATGTTTCCGGCCATCCCGGGCGGGCCGATTTGGCGCGCATGTATCAGCTAACCCGGCCCAAAATCCTGGTGCCGGTACACGGCGAACCGCGACATTTGCGTGAACAGGCTAGCCTTGCGCGCGAATGCCAGGTGCCCGAAACCGTTGTTCCCCACGATGGTACGGTTATTCGTCTGTCGCCCGGCAATGCCAGTGTCATTGAAGAAGTCGATACCGGTATTTTGTGTCTGGATGGTGGGCGCCTGATCAAGCGGGATTCCAATACCATCCGTAATCGTAACCGGATCATGTGGAATGGCGTCATGTTTGTGACGGTTGTTCTTAATCAGTTCGGTGAGATGGTGGGTGATCCGATGATTACCGCGCCAAGCCTGTTTGATGAAGAAGATGACGATATTCAGCTGGACCGTTTTGCCGCCGAAATTGGCAATCGGATTGATCAGTTAGATGATGATGAAGTTCTTGATGATTCTGCCGTTATTTTGGCTATTCGCCAGGCAGTTCGTCGCCCCATTCGTCAAAAGCAGGGTAAACGCCCGTTGATTGAAGTTCATTTGATGCGGGTGACAGAGGAATAAAGCAGGTATATTTGGGGGACTTGCTTATCGCAACGCCCCCTAGGAAATATGTAAACAGGAGCTTGCCATGATTGGTCGCCTAAACCATGTTGCGATTGCCGTTCCGGACCTGGATGAAGGGATTCGTCTGTATCGTGATGTTTTAGGCGCCAGCGTTTCTGCGCCACAGGATGAACCGGATCATGGTGTGCGGGTGGTGTTTGTTGAACTGCCTAATACCAAGATCGAGCTTCTTTATCCGCTGGGTGAAAATTCGCCGATCCGCTCTTTTTTGGAAAAGAATACATCAGGCGGCATTCATCACGTCTGTTACGAGGTGGATGACATCATTACAGCCCGCGACCGCCTGATCGGCGAGGGGGCGCGCATTTTGGGCAATGGTGACCCTAAAATCGGTGCCCATGGTAAACCTGTGCTGTTTTTGCATCCCAAGGATTTTAATGGCACCCTGATCGAGCTTGAGCAGGTTTGATGATATGTCCTCCGGTACGGTTTGTAGGACATATGGATGTTCTGGTTTAAGACCGTACTCTAACGGATTTGGTTAAGGCAGGATCTGTCATGACGTTGTTTTCGGGTTTTGTGACCTATTTGATCATTTGGTGGCTGGTATTGTTTACCGTGTTGCCGGTTGGCGTGAAGCAGCAGGAAATGGTTGAAAAAGGCCATGATAGCGGCGCACCGCAAAATCCGCATATGTGGAAGAAAATTCTCGCAACGTCTCTTATTTCAGCGATTTTATGGGCAATTGCCTATTTCGTGATTACCAGCGGATTGATTGATATTCGCCCGGCGGCCGATGCGTTTAAATAAGTCTGTCGGGCTGTTTTCTGTCAGATAGCGCGTTTTGACGTGATCGAATGCAAAAAAAAAGCAAGATCCTAAGATCTTGCTTTAGAGCTATTTTATAGCTGTTTTCCCGTTATCATTATTGCTTCCTCCTAGACCTGGGCTCATTGGCACAGGTACTTTATAATGATGTCGCGCCTGCTTCTTTTGTGCTTATTGGCAACAAAGCCTCCCGCATTTTATGAGCGGCTGCGGTCATCATTCCATCACGATCTTGCGTCGTTTCAGGACGGTTAAAAAGCCATATAATTCACAATTATGCAAGATGTTTTGACGAAACTTCACAAATCGATGTAACGTTGTGTAACAAAATTACGATAACTCAAATGGTTAGAAGGTGTTGTTGCCATGCTGCTATTTGTTCCGTCAGCCCAGCAAAACTGGCGTTTCAAAGTACTTGTATCGATTTTTGTCGTAATTACAGTGCTTTCCAAGCCAAGCTTTGCTGCGGATTCCGCCAAAAAAGAATCGGATGCGGCAAAGACGGTGACAGTGACGATCTCGCGTTCTGCCTGTGATGCGATTGTGGCCTATAAGCCCGATGCCAGTGTTGATTATCAGCCCGGTATTGATGTGAATGGAAATGCGGTTACACCGGCCGAAGGGCCCAATGCGACGTCCTCGCAAATTGAGGTACCAGATGTGATCACGTTTCCGGTGACGCTGGATTTCTTTGAGTTTGCCGGTATTTCCCAACCTACCGGCATTAGTGGCAAGGGTACGCTAGGCGAAATCACCTATAAAAACGGGCAGGTCTATTTTAATGACCAACCGATCGGGAATGCGGCGCAAAATGCGGACCTGATTGCCGCCTGCCAGGCCGCGGGGTATAAATAGCATCGTTTGCTAAGAGCAATGCTGTGTCAGGAACGTCTGTCGCCATCTTTGGATTGGATTTCGTTAGATGACAAGTTCCGGCTTGCCTTTCCGCCTGTGCTGTCGCATGTTCCCGAACTAGATTTTTGGTCATCGTGACCTTTCCAGACTGCTGTATTACGAGGCATCAATGCGTCTTTCCCAGTTCTTTCTGCCCACCCTTAAAGAAACCCCTTCAGAAGCGCAGATCGTTTCTCATCGGTTGATGCTGCGCGCCGGGATGGTGCGGCAATTGTCGGCCGGCATTTATTCCTGGTTGCCGCTGGGCTATCGCGTTCTGAAAAAAATCGAACAGATCGTCCGTGAGGAGCAGGATGCCATCGGCTGTAACGAATTGTTGATGCCAACAATCCAGCCGGCAGAGCTTTGGCAGGAAAGTGGCCGTTATGAAGATTATGGCCTGGAAATGCTGCGCATTACCGACCGGCATGACCGTAACATCCTGTTCGGCCCGACCAACGAAGAAGTCATTACCGATATCTTCCGTAAGGAAGTGAAATCCTATAAGCAGGTTCCGCAGCTGCTGTATCATATCCAGTGGAAATTCCGCGATGAAATCCGCCCGCGCTTTGGTGTGATGCGAGGCCGCGAATTCCTGATGAAGGATGCCTATTCCTTCGATATTGATTATGAAAGCTCGCGCCATGCCTATAACAAAATGTTTCTGGCCTATTGCCGGACATTTTCACGGCTGGGTGTAAAGGCCATTCCGATGGTGGCCGATACCGGCCCGATTGGCGGCGATTTGAGCCATGAATTCATTATTCTGGCTGAAACCGGCGAAAGCGACGTTTTCTGCGATAAGAAGTGGCTGGAAAAAGACCTGACAGGGAAGGGCGTTGATTTGAACGACCGCCCCAATCTTGAAGGCTGGGTACAGACCACACTGGCAGATTACGCCGCCACCGATGAAAAACATGATGCCGCAAATTGCCCGGTCGCCGCGGATGACTTGATCGCGACCCGGGGTATTGAAGTGGGGCATATCTTCCATTTTGGCACCAAATATTCCGAACCGATGGGCGCAACCGTTTTGGGCCCGGATGGCAAGGAAGTGCCGGTCATGATGGGATCATACGGTATTGGTGTTTCGCGTCTTGTCGGGGCGATTATTGAAGCATCACATGATGAGAACGGCATTGTCTGGCCAGAAGAAATCGCCCCGTACCGGGTGGGTTTGATCAACCTTCGTACGGGTGATGATGCCTGTGATGCGGCATGTGAAGATATTTACGGCAAACTGAAAAATGCCAAAATTGACGTGCTGTATGATGATCGTGACATGCGCGCTGGTGGCAAATTTGCCGATATGGACCTGATTGGTCTGCCCTGGCAGATCGTGATTGGGCCCAAAGGTTTGGCAAATGGCGTTGTGGAACTGAAGAACCGCAAAACTGGCGAACGTTCGGAAGTCACCCTTGAGGCCGCGTTGAACCAGATTGGCGCATGACAAAAGCTTAATGGGGCGGTTTGGGCCGCCCCGTTAAATTTGATCTGACCACGGGTTTCGTCTGAAAC
The DNA here is from genome assembly GCA_050299455.1 of Thalassospira sp. Lineage (GTDB taxonomy): Bacteria > Pseudomonadota > Alphaproteobacteria > Rhodospirillales > Thalassospiraceae > Thalassospira. The sequence continues at coordinate 80,461 of JBNKVZ010000001.1, read as the reverse complement.
CCCTCTCCACAAGGATTTGGTGCCTATGTTCAGTCCGTTCGAGCGTATGGTGGCGTTTCGCTATCTGCGCCCCCGTCGGCAGGAAGGCTTTGTTTCGGTCATCGCGATTTTTTCCCTGTTGGGTATTATGCTTGGCGTTGCGACGCTGATCATCGTGATGTCGGTCATGAATGGTTTTCGTGCCGAATTGCTTTCACGTATTCTTGGACTGAACGGGCATATATCGGTCTATGCACAGGGGCCGGATGGCCTTCCTGACTATGCTGAAATCGAAAAGAAAATTCGGGAAACCGGCAATGTTACGCTGGTAGACCCGATTGTTGAAGGCCAGGTCATGGCCTCTAAAGGTGGTCGTGCCACTGGTGCGATTGTTCGTGGCATGGCCCCCGATGACATTACCAAGCGTAAGACGCTGGCTGATAATATCGTTTTTGGCAGCCTTAAAAACTTTAAGGGTGATGATGCAATCATCATGGGCGCCCGTCTTGCCATGAAACTTGGCATTGGCGTGGGGGACACGGTTAATCTGATTTCGCCCAAGGGCAAGGTGACCGCCTTTGGCTCTGTTCCGCGCATGCGGTCCTACCATGTCGTCGCGCTGTTTGACATTGGCATGTATGAATATGATTCAGGCTTCATTTTCATGCCGCTTGCGGTCGCCCAAACCTATTTTCAGATGCCGGGTAAAATCTCGAATTTTGAGGTGGTTTTAAAGGACCCGTCGCGCTTGTCAGGCACGATGAATGACCTGTTGCAAAATTTGCGGGGCGAAAGACTGCGTCTGGTGAATTGGCAGCAATCAAATTCCAATTTCTTTAATGCCTTGCAGGTCGAGCGGAACGTTATGTTCCTGATTTTGACGCTGATCATTCTTGTTGCCGCCTTTAACATCATTTCAGGCATGGTGATGCTGGTGAAAGACAAGGGCCGGGATATCGCGATCTTGCGCACAATGGGGGCAACCCGGGGCTCGATATTGCGGATATTCTTTTTGGCAGGCGCATCTATCGGGGTTCTGGGGACCCTGAGCGGCCTGATTTTAGGTGTTGTTTTTTGCCAGAATATCGAAAGCATCCGCCAGTTCATTCAGAGCCTGACTGGGGCTGATCTGTTTAACGCGGAAATTTATTTCCTGTCGCAATTGCCGGCTGACCTGGATGTTAATGAGGTGGTTCTGGTTTGCGTGATGTCGCTGACCTTGTCCTTCCTGGCAACCATTTATCCGGCCTGGCGGGCATCGCGCCTCGATCCGGTGGAGGCGCTGCGTTATGAATGATCTTCATAAAAAATCGGCCGCCCAGCGCCAGGCAAAACCGATGTTGAAACTGGAAAAGGTTGTACGCTCCTTTGCGCAAGGGGCCGAACGGCTTGATGTTTTGAAATCGGTTGATCTGACAATTAACGAAGGCGAGATTGTCGCATTGGTCGGGCCTTCCGGGGCGGGTAAGTCCACCCTGTTGCAGATTGCGGGCCTTTTGGAACGACCCGATAATGGTACGGTTTCGATTGGCGGCAAGCGCAGTACGGATTTGTCGGATCATGCCCGCACACAAATGCGCCGTGACCATATTGGGTTTGTTTACCAGTACCATCATTTGTTGCCGGAATTTTCCGCGATCGAGAATGTCGTCATTCCGCAAATGATTGCCGGCCTTAATCGCAAAGATGCTGAAACCCGGGCGATGGAACTGCTGCAATGCCTGGGGATTGAAGCCCGTGCCCAGCATCGCCCAGCGCGCCTTTCGGGGGGCGAGCAACAACGTGTTGCCATTGCCCGCGCCCTTGCAAATGTGCCTGATGTTTTGTTCGCGGACGAGCCAACCGGCAACCTGGACCCACAAACAGCGGAAAATGTGTTTGGGATGCTGGTATCGTTGGTGCGGCAAACCGGCCTGGCATCATTGATTGCGACCCACAACCCCGAACTGGCCAGCCAGATGGATCGGATCATTACCTTGCGCGATGGTCATCTTATCGAGTTGGACCGGGAAACACTTTCATAATCGCGTCGCGGTTTTTATAATTATCTGGCTGGTGGGCGCCCTTGCGGCGCCCGTGGCTTTTTTGCTTTTGTTTTTGTGTCGAGGTCGCTGGCAATGGAAAACGGTTTTATCCACCTCCGTGTTCATACGAACTATTCACTTGCTGAAGGGGCCATAACGACCAAGGAACTGGTGAAATTATGCGCCGCTGACGGGCAGCCTGCCGCCGCCATGACCGACACCAACAATATGTTTGGTGCGCTTGATTTCGCGGGGGCGGCCAGTGGCTCCGGCGTGCAGCCGATTTTGGGTGTGCAGGTCGGTATTGAACGTTTTGGCACCGAAGTGGTGCTAGGCAAGGCCGGGCGGGAACCCGACCCCGATGAACTGGTTTTACTGGCGCAAAGCAAAACCGGTTATTTTAACCTGCTGAAAATTGTCTCGCGTGCGCATATGACAACAGAAGCAGGCAGTACGCCCAAGGCCCTTTTGGAACATTTGGCGGAACATTGCGAGGATGTCATTTGCCTGACAGGCGGTCCGTCCGGTCCGTTGGCCCGCTTGCTGCGTGAAGAACAACAGCAAAAGGCGACAGATTGTCTCTTGCGCCTGAAAGATATTTTCGGAGACCAGCTTTATATCGAGTTGCAGCGTCACGGATTGGCATCCGAAGAGGTGATTGAGCCTGCCTTGATCGACATGGCATATGAGCATGATGTGCCGCTGGTTGCGACGAATGACTGTTATTTCCCCCGTGTCGACATGTATGAAGCCCATGATGTGTTTATTTGCATCGGGCAGGGGGCAGTTGTTGGTCAGGAAGATCGCTGGCGCTTGACACCGGATCATCGCTTTAAAACCGCTGCTGAAATGCGCGAACTGTTTTCCGACCTGCCGGAAGCCTGTGATAACACCTTGATCATTGCCCAGCGTTGCGCCTGGCATGTCGAGAAAATTGATCCGATCCTGCTGCCATTTGACTGTGGTGAAGGCCGCACCGAGGTGGACGAATTGCGCCATCGCTCGTTTGATGGTTTGCAGGCCCGCCTGGAAAAATATGTCTATAGCCCGGACATGTCCGAGGAAGACAAAAAGAAAATTGCCGAACCCTATAACGCCCGCCTGGAATATGAGCTGGGTATTATTATTCAGATGGGCTTTCCCGGTTACTTCCTGATCGTTGCCGATTTTATTCAATGGGCAAAGGAACATGATATTCCGGTTGGTCCCGGTCGTGGTTCCGGGGCAGGGTCCCTTGTGGCTTATGCGTTATTGATTACCGACCTGGATCCTTTGCGCTTTTCACTGCTGTTTGAACGTTTCCTTAACCCGGAACGTGTGTCGATGCCCGACTTTGACGTCGATTTCTGTCAGGATCGGCGCGGCGAAGTGATTGAATATGTGCAGCACAAATATGGCTATGACCGTGTTGCCCAGATTATTACCTTTGGTAAATTGCAGGCAAAGGCGGCGGTGCGTGACGTTGGCCGCGTTTTGGGCATTCCTTATGGCTATGTCGATAAAATCTGTAAAATGATTCCCGGCGATCCGGCCAAGCCCATTCCGTTAAAAGAAGCCATCGACATGGAACCGGACCTGCGCCGTATTGCGCGCGAGGACCCGGATATTGACCGGCTGCTTACAATTGCCATGCAAATTGAAGGCCTGTACCGAAATTCATCGACCCACGCGGCCGGGGTGGTGATTGGTGACCGTGACCTTGATGAACTGGTCCCGCTTTATCGCGATCCGCGCTCCGATATGCCCGTGACCCAGTTCAACATGAAGTTTGTTGAAAATGCCGGGCTGGTCAAATTTGACTTTCTGGGGCTGAAAACACTGACCGTGATTATCGAGGCGGTTAATCTGATGCGCCTGCGTGATGATGTGCCGCAGGATTTTGACATCAGTGCCATTCCGCTTGATGACCGGCAATCTTTTAAACTTTTGTCGGCAGCGGAAACCGTTGGCGTGTTCCAGCTTGAATCTCAGGGTATGCAGGATGTGTTGCGGGGCCTGAAACCCGATACCCTGGAAGACATTATCGCTGTGGTGGCGCTGTATCGCCCAGGCCCGATGGATAATATTCCCTATTATATTGCACGTAAGCATGGGCGCGAAGAGCCCGATTACATGCACCCGATGCTAAAGCCGATCCTCGAAGAAACCTATGGCATCATGATCTATCAGGAACAGGTCATGCAGCTTGCCCAGATCATGTCTGGCTATTCGCTTGGCGGCGCAGATTTGTTGCGCCGGGCCATGGGTAAAAAAATTGCCGAGGAAATGGAAAAACAGCGCTCGCTGTTTGTGGACGGGGCCGAAAAGAACAATGTCGACCGCCAGCAGGCTTCTGATATTTTTGATCAGGTTGCCAAATTCGCATCTTACGGCTTTAACAAATCGCACGCGGCCGCTTACGCGCTTGTTGCTTATCAAACGGCCTATCTGAAGGCGAATTATCCGGTCGAGTTTATGGCCGCGTTAATGACGCTTGATATGCACAACACCGACAAGCTGGCAATTTTCAAGCAGGAAGTCGAACGCCTGAAAATTGAAATTTTGCCCCCCTGTGTGAACAAATCGGGCGTGGCCTTTACCGTCGAAAATCATGGTGGGGTGCGTAAAATTCGCTATGCGCTTGCGGCCATCCGCAATGTGGGTGATGCGGCGATGGAAAGCCTTGTCAATGCCCGTGAAGATCAGGGCGAGTTCAAGGATCTGACGGATTTTGCATCGCGCATTGATAGCCGGGCACTTAATAAACGTTTGCTGGAAAACCTGGTACGGGCCGGGGCGCTAGATTGCCTGCATGAAAACCGCCGTGTCATGTTTGAGAATGTTGATAAAATTCTGGCTGTATCGCAGCGCGAGATGCAGGCCCGGAATAATGACCAGATCAGCATGTTTGGCGATGACAGCGGCTTTGGCAAAGATACCATTCGTTTGCCCGATGGCCGTGACTGGGTGCCAATGGAAAAACTGACCGAAGAATTTTCAGCGATTGGCTTTTATCTGTCGGCCCATCCGCTTGATACCTTTGGTAAAAGCCTTCAGCGGATTGGTGTTGCCCCCTTTGCCGAGCTTGAAGCCCGCATGCGGGCGCAAAACAAGGGCTCTATCAAACTTGCCGGGACGTTGATTAATGCCCGCGAGATGATTTCCAAAAAGAACGGCAGCAAATTTGCCTTTGTTATGCTCTCGGATGCCACGGGCAGTTTTGAAGTCGCGTTTTGGGCTGAAGCCTGGGCGGCTTACAAGGAGATCATTAATTCCGGTCGTCCCATGTTGCTGCTGGTTTCAGCCGAAATGCGCGAAGGTCAATTGCGCATTCAGGGACAACGGGTCGAAGACCTGGAGCAAGCAGTTGCCGGTGCGGCGGAAGGTATTCGCATCCGTTTGACCCGCACCGACCCGATTGTTGAAATTCGCGAGCTATTGGAAAAGGCGGGCCGGGGTCGGGGGCTTGTGAATATTTCATCGGTTTGTGCCGATGGCCGGATTGCGGAAGTCGAACTGGCTGACCATTTCAAGGTTGGCCCGTCCTTGATCGGGGCGGTTGGTTCGATTCCCGGTGTGGAATTTGCCGAAGAGATCTGATCGGGCTTTTATTGCAGTTTTTGTGGGCTCGAACGTGTAGTTAAGGCTTGCAATCTGCGGGGGGCGGCGCTAAAAACCGCCTCGAACATCACACGTGGGAGCGTGGCGATCCATTGCGGAGCGTCCATCCGGTGTTTTGCCAGGTGGCAGAATTCCTTCCCACGGAGGTATTAACCGGAAAACGGTAGGAAATTATCATGGCATTGCCAACCTTTACCATGCGTCAGCTGATGGAAGCCGGCGTTCACTTTGGTCACCACACCCGTCGCTGGAACCCGAAGATGAAGCCGTACATCTTTGGCGCACGTAACGACATTCATATCCTGAACCTGCAGGAAACCGTTCCGATGCTGCATCGTGCGATGCAGGCTGTTCGCGACGTGACCGCTGCTGGTGGCCGTGTTCTGTTCGTTGGCACCAAACGCCAGGCTTCGCCGGTTATCGCTGAAGCTGCCAAGCGTTGCGGTCAGTATTATGTGAACCATCGTTGGCTTGGCGGTATGCTGACCAACTGGAACACCGTTTCGGGCTCGATCAAACGCCTGAAGGAACAGGACGAAATCCTGAATGCCGGTGCTGAAGGCCTGACCAAAAAAGAAACCCTGAACCTGACCCGTTCGCGCGACAAACTGGAACGCGCTCTGGGCGGTATTAAGGATATGGGTGGTCTGCCCGATATCATTATCGTGGTTGACACCAACAAAGAATCTCTCGCGATCCATGAAGCACGCAACCTGAACATTCCGGTTGTTGCTGTTCTGGACTCGAACTCGGACCCGCAGGACGTTCAGTATCCGGTTCCGGGCAACGACGACGCGATCCGTGCTATTCAGCTGTATTGCGACCTGTTTGTTGGTGCCGTTCTTGACGGTATCCAGGCCGAAATGACTGCTTCCGGTGCAGACCTCGGCGAAGCCGAAGAACTCCCGGCACAGGAAGCTGCTGCTACCGAAGCTGCCGATCAGGCTGCTTCCGCTTAAATTTCATTTTATACCCAGGGAAGCGGCGGCTATCATGCCGCCGTTTCTTTAGGTGTTATCCACTTGATCGCGTAATAGGGGCTTTAAAAATGGCTATTACCGCTGCTCTCGTGAAAGAGCTTCGCGAAACCACCGGCGCTGGCATGATGGACTGCAAAAAGGCGCTTTCCGAAACCGATGGCAACCTTGAAGCAGCCGTTGACTGGCTTCGCACCAAGGGTCTTGCTGCCGCTGCCAAGAAAGCTGGCCGTGTTGCTGCCGAAGGTCTGGTTGGTGTTGCTGTTAATGGTACTGCTGGTGCCGTTATCGAACTGAACGCCGAAACCGACTTCGTTTCGCGTAACGAAGACTTCCAGAAATTCGTTTCCCAGGTTGCCGAACTCGGTATCGTTGCCAATGGTGACATTGACGCGCTGAAAGCAACGCCGTTCCCGGATACTTCACGTAATGTCGAAGAACAGGTTACCCACATGATCGCCACCATTGGCGAAAACATGAACCTGCGCCGCGTTGCGTCTATTGCGGTCGAAAAGGGTGTTGTTGCATCTTACGTTCACGCGTCGATCGCGCCGGACCTTGGTAAAATCGGTGTTCTGGTTGCCCTGGAATCCGAAGCGGATGCCGCTGTTCTTGAAGGCCTTGGCAAGCAGATTGCGATGCACATTGCCGCAACCAACCCTGCATCGGCAACCATTGCTGATCTGGACCCGGAACTGGTTGAACGTGAAAAAACCGTTCTGACCGAACAGGCCAAAGAATCGGGCCGTCCGGACGAAATCATCGCCAAGATGATCGAAGGTCGTATCCGTAAATATTACGAACAGGTCGTTCTGCTTGAGCAGACCTTCGTGATCGACGGTGAAAACAAGGTCAAGACCGTGATTGAAAATGCTGCCAAAGAAGCTGGTACGCCGATCACGTTTAAAGGCTTTATCCGTTACGAACTCGGCGACGGGATCGAAAAGGAAGAAAAAGACTTTGCTGCTGAAGTTGCAGAGCAGCTGAAGAAGTAAGATATATGATCGAGTTGATGCGTCATGTGTCAATTCGTGTATGATCCAGACCGGCGGGGTCCTCAGAGTGATAACACCCTGTTGCTCGCCGGTCTTTCTATATCTGAATAATGCTACCTTGTTGTTTGGTAGCGTAAATCCGCATTGAGAGGCATCTGGATATGGCAGAAAACGGCCCGTTGAAGTTTCGTCGTGTGCTGTTGAAATTGTCCGGCGAAGGTCTACTGGGCAAACAGCAATATGGTCTTGACCCCGATACGGTTGATCGTATCGCCAGCGAGATCAAGACGGTCCATGAAATGGGCGCGGAAGTCTGTATGGTGATTGGCGGCGGGAACATCTTTCGCGGTGTCAAAGGGGCATCACAGGGGATGGAACGCGCAACGGCCGACTATATGGGGATGCTTGCGACCATCATGAATGCGCTGGCCGTGCAGAATGCACTTGAACGTCACGGCGTTCAGACCCGGGTCCAGTCGGCCATTCCGATGTCGTCGGTTTGCGAGCCCTATATTCGCCGTCGTGCCGTGCGCCATATGGAAAAGGGCCGTGTTGTTATTTTTGCGGCTGGTACCGGCAACCCGTTTTTCACCACCGATACTGCTGCAGCCTTGCGTGCGGTTGAAATGGGCTGTGATGCCCTGTTAAAGGGAACGCAGGTTGACGGTGTTTATACCGCCGATCCCAAGACCGATCCTGATGCGGTTCGTTACGACGAACTGACATATATGGATGTACTTGCGAAAGATTTGCGTGTTATGGATGCTTCCGCTATTTCTTTGGCGCGCGAAAATGATATTCCAGTAATTGTATTTTCTTTGCATAATCCCGGCGCTTTTGCCGACGTCGTTTGTGCAAAGGGTACATTTACAATTATTTCGAATGGAGACTGAAGGTGTCTGACGTTGCTGGCCTAAAAAAGGACCTCACCCGCCGTATGGAAGGGGCGCTTGAAGTATTGCACAAGGAATTCACCGGTCTGCGGACCGGGCGTGCGAGTGTAAGCCTTCTCGATCCTGTTATGGTTGAAGCCTATGGCGCAATGACACCGCTGAACCAGGTGGGCTCGGTTAGTGTTCCTGAGTCTCGGATGCTGTCGGTTCAGGTTTGGGATAAATCGATGGTTAAATCTGTCGAAAAAGCCATTCGTAATGCCGGCCTTGGTCTTAACCCGTCCGCTGACGGTACGCTTGTGCGTGTTCCGATTCCGGCTCTGAACGAAGAACGCCGTCAGGAATTGGGTAAGGTCGCCGGTAAATATGCCGAACAGGCCCGTATTTCAGTACGAAATGTCCGTCGTGACGGCATGGATCAGCTGAAGAAATGGGAAAAAGACAGCGAAATTTCTGAAGACATTCTTCGTTCTGAAGAAAAAGAAATTCAGAAGCTGACGGACAAGGTCATTGGCGAGATCGATGAAGCTCTCGCGCATAAAGAACAGGAAATCATGCAAGTCTGACCATGACTGTTCTGGCATCGAACCTAAAGCCTTCGGGCAGCCAACTTCTGCCGCGTCACGTTGCCATCATTATGGATGGCAACGGGCGTTGGGCGCGTGCGCGAGGTAAACCCCGCACCTTTGGCCATCGGGCCGGGGTGGAAGCGGTGCGTCGTACCGTAGAGGCAGCCGCGGATATTGGAATCGAATTTCTCACCCTTTACGGTTTTTCGACCGAAAACTGGAAACGCCCCGAAGGGGAAGTGAGCGATTTGATGGGCTTGCTTCGGATGTTTATCAAACGCGAACTTTCCGCGCTGGTAAAAAACGGGGTGTGTGTTCGCGTGATCGGGGATCGCTCCCGTTTTGCCGACGACATCCAGGAATTACTGCTAGATGCCGAGAAGCGGACAGTCAGTAATACCCGATTGAAGCTGACAATCGCCCTGAGTTACGGTTCGCGTGCCGAAATTGCCGATGCCATGCGCTCCATTGCAAGGCGTGTTGAGCAAGGCGAGATTGCCGCATCCGATGTGACCGAGGATTTGATCGAACAAAGCCTCGCAACAGCAGGAATGCCGGACCCGGACCTGCTCATTCGGACCAGTGGCGAGCAACGCATTAGCAATTTTCTTTTATGGCAGTGTGCATATACCGAATTCGTCTTTGACGACGTGTTGTGGCCTGATTTTGATCGGAAACATCTGGAGCGGGCAATAGAGAATTTTGCCGGGCGGGAGCGGCGTTTTGGCGCAGTCCTCTGATGTAACCGGTGCCGTGAAATCCGGCCTTGGTCTGCGTATTTTATCCGCTTTGGTGATGGCGCCGGTGGCGATTGCCGCTGCTTGGTTCGGGTCTCCCTGGTTCGGTCTTCTCATCCTTGTTTTCAGCATCGCGATGCTTTGGGAATGGATGCGGATGTGCAGCCCGGGCCGCGCCATGCCGTTAACAGCGATTTCCGGCGTTGGTCTTGCCCTGTCAATGTATCTGCAGTCGGTGTCGCCAGCGATGACGGCCTTGCTGCCCGTCATTGTGGTGGCGGCGATAACGACATTGGCCAGCGGGCGCGAACGGGGTTTGGTGCTGGCCGGAACGGTTTTTATTCCCGCTGCCGCCTTGGCCGTGCAATGGATGCGGGCCTGGCACCCGGATGGTTTGTTGCTGATCATGTGGCTGTTTTTGACGGTCTGGGCAACGGATACGGGGGCTTATGCCTTTGGTCGGGCGATTGGCGGTCCGAAGCTGGCACCGCGTTTCAGCCCCAAGAAGACCTGGGCCGGGTTGGTAGGTGGCATGATTTGCGCAGGTTTAATTGGTGGATTGATTGTCTCGTTTAGTGGGGGGACGTCGATTATTGCGATTACGCTGACCAGTGCGGCTTTGGCCATTGTTGCGCAAATCGGTGATCTTGCAGAATCTGCCCTTAAACGGCGTTTTGGTGTAAAAGACAGCAGCAATCTGATTCCCGGCCACGGTGGTTTTCTTGACCGGGCTGATGGCATGTTATCGGTTTTGCCTGTTGCGTTTGTGATTGTTTATTTTTTCGGCCTGACCCTGCATTGATGATGCCAGGTATTGGGCCGGTTTTTAAGATTGGTGCCGGATGTCGGTGACGAAATCTGTTTGCATTATGGGCGTTACCGGTTCGATCGGTAAAAGCACGGCTGATGTGGTGCTGGCCCATCCTGATCGTTACCGTGTCGATGCGGTAACAGCCCATCGTAATGTGACTGACCTTGCCCGGATGGCAATCGAGCTTGATGCCCGTTACGCGGTAATCGCCGATCCGGTGTTTTATGATGATTTGAAATCTGCTTTGTCCGGGACGGGTATTGAGGCCGGGGCAGGGGAAAATGCCCTGATAGAGGCGGCTGAACGCCCCTCCGATATTGTGATTGCCGGCATTGTCGGTGCTGCGGGTTTGCGGGCCACCCTGGCAGCTGTGCGGCGCGGCGCGGTTATTGGTCTTGCCAACAAAGAAACGCTGGTCTGTGCCGGCGAATTGATGATGGCCGAGGTGCGCAAATTTGGCGCCACGATTATCCCTGTCGATTCCGAACATAGTGCGATTTTCCAGGTGTTGGATCATGATGCGGCCGACAAGGTTGAGCGCATTTTGTTAACTGCGTCAGGCGGGCCGTTTCGGACCTGGTCGATGGCCGATATGGCTTCTGTCAATCGAGAACAGGCTTTGGCCCATCCCAATTGGAGTATGGGGGCCAAAATTTCGATCGATTCTGCGACCATGATGAATAAGGGCCTGGAACTCATTGAGGCCTGTCGTTTGTTCCCGGTCCCAGAGCCCCAGATTGAAATTCTGGTGCATCCGCAATCGGTGATCCATAGCATGGTTGAATATGTTGATGGGGCGGTGCTGGCACAGCTGGGAACGCCAGATATGCGCACGCCGATTGCCTATGCTTTGGGATGGCCTGACCGGCTTGAATTGTCGTTGCCGCGACTTGATTTTGCCGCAATTGGGCAGTTCAGTTTTGAGGCCCCCGATACAGAGCGTTTTCCTGCCCTGCGTTTGGCGCGTGAAGCCTTGCGAAGCGGGGGCACCGTGCCTATTGTTCTTAACGCTGCGAATGAAGTTGCTGTTGCGGCCTTTTTGGCGGGCCGTATTGGTTTTCTCGATATTGCAAAACTTGTCGAAGACGTTATGGCTTCCCATGCGGATGAAAAGCTGGCTGATATCGACCATGTGTTTGTCGTCGATGATGTTGCACGCCGCAGCGCCGAAGACTTGATCACCCAAACGGCCCGTTAAGGCCCGTCTGTACCAAGGAACACTGCTAGATGGTTACTATTCTTGCGTTTCTTTTTGTTCTGTCTGTGCTGGTTTTTGTACATGAGTTCGGACATTACTGGGTCGCAATCAAGGCGGGGGTAAAGGTCGAATCCTTTTCTATCGGTTTTGGCCCGGAAATTGTCGGCTGGAACGATAAAAGTGGAACGCGCTGGAAGATCAGCGCCTTGCCGCTGGGCGGTTATGTCAAAATGTATGGTGACATGAACCCTGCCAGTGCCGGCATGCGCGATGACCTTGATGAAGAAGAAAGCAAGCATGCCTTTCACCACAAGGGGCTGCTGGCGCGTGCCGCGATTGTTTTTGCAGGTCCGTTGGCCAACTTCATTTTTGCAATTGTCATTTTCACGGTGCTGTTTGCCGCTGTTGGCCAGCAACGCGCCTTGCCGGTCGTTGGTGAAGTTTCACCCGATAGTGCTGCTGCGGCTGCCGGTTTGCAGCCCAATGACAAAATTGTCGCTGTGGATGGCAAACAGATTGAATGGTTTGACGAACTTTATGTTCTGATCCATGAAAATCCGGGCCAGCAGGTTGATCTGACCGTTAAGCGGGGGGACAACACCCTTGACCTTCAGGCAACGCCACAGGCTGTAACCGAGGGCAAAGGCCCCGAAGCCAAGACTTTTGGTCGCCTTGGTGTCACTGCGGGCAAATTTGTTTCCCAGCGGGATGGAATTTTTGACGCAATCGGGCATGGCGTTAACACAACTTTCGGAATTGTCACGCAAACATTCAGCGCGATTGGCGAAATGATTGCGGGTACGCGGGATAGTTCGGAACTTGGTGGCCCCATCCGGATCGCACAGATGTCAGGTCAGGTGGCAGAAGGTGGAATTGCACCCTTGCTGTCTTTCATGGGCTATTTGTCGGTTAGTCTGGGGTTGATCAATCTTATGCCGGTTCCGCTTCTTGATGGTGGACATCTGGTTTTTTACCTGATCGAAGCGTTGCGCGGTAAACCTATGAGTGCGAAAGCGCAAGAATATGGTTTCCGTCTGGGCGCGGGTTTGGTATTCAGCTTAATCATTTTTGCAACATGGAATGATCTGTCGCATCTGGGCGTCTGGAATTTCTTCAAGGGCCTGGCCGGCGGATGACTGCACATATCAGGGGGTTGGTTTTGCTGCGAAAAATGCGAACTGCTGCGATGATGGTGGCCCTTGCGGGCGCCACGGCTCCGGTATTCCTGCCGGTGGATGCTCAGGCTCAGAACTATCCCACCATCCAGCAGATCCGCGTGGAAGGGAATAACCGTATCGAAACCGGTACGGTGGATGCGTATCTCAAGGTCCGCGCCGGCGACGAATATGATCCACAAAAAATCAACGAATCGCTCAAGGCATTGTTTGCCACGGATCTGTTCGCGGACGTTTCCATTTCCTACAAGGATGGCACGATGGTTGTGAAGGTGGTGGAAAACCCCATCATCAACCGGATTGCCTTTGAAGGGAACAAGCGTCTGAAAGACGACGCCTTGAAGGCTGAAGTTCAGCTGAAACCGCGTGTGGTTTACACCCGGACAAAGGTTCAGGCCGACGTTCAGCGTATTCTTGACCTGTATCGTCGCTCTGGGCGTTTCGCCGCGACGGTGACACCAAAGGTTATTCAGCGCGATCAGAACCGCGTTGACCTTGTTTTTGAAATCAATGAAGGCGAAGCAACCGGCATACGCCGCATCAACTTTGTCGGCAACAAAGCCTTCGATGATGACGAATTGCAGGGTGTGATTCGGACCACGACCAGTGCCTGGTGGAAGATTCTGACATCAGACGACAATTATGATCCCGATCGTGTGACGTTTGACCGCGAATTGCTGCGTCGGTTCTATCTTTCGGCGGGCTATGCCGATTTCCAGGTGCTTTCTTCGGTTGCTGAACTGACGCCGGACCGCTCGGACTTTTTTATCACCTACACTGTTAGCGAAGGCGAACGGTACAAGTTTGGTGATGTGAAGATCAATTCCGAGATCGATAAGCTTGACGTTAATAAATTGAAGCCGTTGATCAAGGTGGAAAAAGGCGACTGGTACAATTCAGACGTCGTTGAAGACATGATCAAATCCCTGACCGATTATGTCGGGGATCGCGGTTATGCCTTTGTGGACATCAAGCCGGTTATTAAGCGGGATCGTGAAAACAACACGATCAACGTGACTTTCGACATCACCAAGGGGCCGAAGGTTTACGTTGAACGTATTGATGTCGTTGGTAACGTGCGCACACTTGACGAAGTTATTCGTCGTGAAGTCCGGTTTGTGGAAGGCGATGCCTTTAGCACGTCCAAACTGAACCGTTCGCGCCAGCGTATTGAAAACCTTAACTTCTTTAAAACGGTTAACGTTAAAACCCTGCCGGGGAGCGAGCCGGACAAATCGGTTGTCGAGATTGATGTCGATGAAAAATCGACCGGTGAGTTTTCGATTGGTGCTGGTTACGGTACCGACCAGGGGCCTTTTGGTCAGGCGGGTATTCGTGAACGTAACCTGTTGGGTCGCGGCCAAGATTTGCGTTTGGGTTTCACGGTTGGTGGTCGTAACCGTCAGGTTGATCTGTCCTTTACCGAACCCTATTTCCTTAATCGTGATGTCAGTGCCGGTTTTGATGTTTTCCGTCGGGAACATGATAACCAGGACGAGAGCTCATATGATGAAAAACAGACAGGTTTTGGTCTGCGTGCCGGTTATAACTATACCGAGCATTTGAGCCAGCAGGTCCGTTATGGTCTTGAGCTTGATGAATATTCCGATGTGAAATCTGATGCGGCACGTTTGCTGCGCGACGAAGATCCTAAATTTACCGAATCGAGCATTGGTCAGACCCTGACTTATGATCAGCGCGATAGCTCGGTTTCGCCAAAAGACGGTTATTTTGCTCAGGTTTCCAATGATTTGGCCGGTTTTGGTGGTTCGGAACGTTATCTTAAGACCCGTGTATCAGCTGGGTATTATTTCCCGCTTGATCGTCAGAAAGAGTGGATTCTGAGCACCAAGGGTTCTTCTGGTTATATCTTCGGGATTGGCGAAGATACGCGTATTTCGCAGCGCTTCCTGCTTGGCGGTTCAAGTCTGCGTGGTTTTGCTGCCGGGGGTGTTGGACCGCGTGATAAGGCCAGTGATGACGCTGTCGGCGGCAAATTCTATTATGCCGGTACTGTCCAGATGGACTTCCCGCTGGGGCTGCCGTCGGAATTTGCCCTTAAGGGGCGTGTCTTCTCGGATTTCGGTTCGGCATCAGGGGTTGATGGCGACCGTCCCGGTGAAGTTTTTGATACCGGATCTCTTCGTGGATCTGTTGGTGTTGGGGTAGGCTGGGAATCTCCGTTTGGCCCGATTGGTGTCGACCTTTCGAAGGCTATTCTCAAAGAAGATTATGACAAAGAGGAAGTGTTCCGACTGAACTTCGGAACCAGATTCTGATGTATATGATGAAAACTGCCCAAAGATTTCTTCTGATTGCGCTGATGGTAACGGGTTTGGGTGTGCAGGCGCACGCCCAAACGCCGGCGGTCCCCAAGGACACGACGGCGGTTGTCATGATCGTCGATTTTGAAGGCATCATGCGCGAAGCATCTGCGATGCAGGACATGCGAAAGCAGGTCGAAAAGCGCCGTGATTCCTATCAGGCTGAAATCGAGAAACGCCAACAGGCGCTTCGCGAGGAAGACCAGAAACTTGCTCAGCAGCGCACCTTGTTAAGTGCAGACGTGCTGCAGAAAAAACGCGCCGAATTTCAAAAGAAAGTGGCTGAATTCCAGAAATTTGCCCAAGGCCGCAACAAGGTCCTGGATGAAGCTGTGAATGAAGCGCGGATCAAGTTTCAAAAGAAGCTGATTGAAATTATTGCTGACGTTGCAGAAGAACGCCAGGCAACGCTGGTTTTGCATAAAAGCCAGGTTATCCTTCATGCCAATGCGATGGATGCGACCAAAGAGATTTTTGAAAAGATCAATGCGGCCATTCCGTCCATGACTGTTAAATTTAAGGAAGCACCCTGATGGCAGATACGCGTTTTTTTAAACGCAAAGGGCCATTCGATGCAGCGGAGATCGCCAGGATTTCCGGGGCAACGCTTGTACAAACGACCGGCGCAAGCCGGTCTTTTGTCGATGTGGCACCTTTGCAGGTTGCGGATGAAACCTGCCTGAGTTTTTTTGATAATCGCAAATATATTGATTCGTTTATTTCCAGTAAGGCCGGTGCTTGCTTTGCCCGGCCGGAATTTGCAGATCGCGCCCCGGAAGGCATGATCGTCTTGACTAGTGACGATCCCTATCGTGCCTATGCCAAGGCTGCGACGGCATTTTATCCGGCAGAAGGCGCAAATGGTGAAATCTCCGAGGCTGCCCACATTCACCCCAGCGCCCATATTGGCAATAATGTCCAGATTGATCCGGGTGCGGTGATTGAAGAAAACGCCGAAATTGGCGATGGTAGCCGCATTGCGGCCAATGCCGTGATTGGCCGTGGTGTTGTCATTGGCGCAGGATGTTATATTGGCCCGGGTGCCGCACTGACACATACGCTGGTAGGTAATTTGTGCATTATTCATTCCGGTGTGCGGATTGGCCAGGATGGTTTCGGTTTTGCGATGGGCGCACAGGGCCACCTGAAAGTCCCGCAATTGGGGCGCGTCGTGATTGGCAATGATGTCGAGATTGGTGCCAATGCGACCATTGATCGTGGTGCCGGCCCCGACACCGTGATCGGAAATGGTTGCCGTATCGACAATCTGGTGCAAATCGGCCATAACGTTGAAATGGGTATGGGCTGTGTCATTGTGGCACAGGTTGGCATTTCCGGGTCGACGAAACTGGGACATTTTGTTGTCGTTGGCGGCCAGGCCGGTATTACCGGGCACCTTTCATTGGGTGATGGTGCAAAAGTTGCCGCGCAGGCTGGTGTCATGAAAGATATGAAACCAGGCGATGTTGTTGGTGGCAGCCCGGCTGTCCCCATGATGGAATATCACAAGCAGACAGTTGCGCTTTCGCGACTGATACGAAAAAAGAAATAAGGGCACTGTTTATGACCGAACTGGCAAATGTTGATATCCAGCGTATTCTGGAGATGATCCCGCATCGTTATCCGTTCTTGCTGATCGACAAGGTCATCGATATTGCGGCAGATGAAGCGGCTGTCGGTGTTAAAAATGTGACGATGAATGAACCGCAATTTGCCGGTCATTTCCCGCAGCAGCCGATCATGCCGGGTGTGCTGATTATTGAATCAATGGCGCAGACAGCTGCCATTTTGGTGGTCCATACGCTGGGCGCTGATTCAGAAGGCAAACTGGTTTATTTCATGAGCATCGATAGTGCGCGTTTCCGCAAGCCGGTTGTGCCAGGCGATGTGATGTATATTCATGTGCGGAAAAAACAAAGCCGTGGGCCGGTCTGGAAATTTGAAAGTGAAGTTCGTGTTGACGGCGTAGTTGTTGCCGAAGCAACGATTGCTGCGATGATCCGGGATAATTGATAATGGCAAACGTGCATCCGACAGCAATTGTCGAAGACGGTGCGCAGCTCGGTCAGGATGTCGAAATCGGCCCCTATTGCATGGTGGGCGCTTCGGTTGTTCTGGGGGACGGGGTCAAACTGCATTCCCATGTGGTGGTCGCTGGACATACCACATTGGGCGAAGAATGCGTTGTTTTCCCCTTCGCCTCAATCGGTCATGCGCCGCAGGATCTTAAATTCAAGGGCGAGGCTTCGCGACTGGTGGTTGGTCAACGCACCAAAATTCGCGAAGGTGTCACCATGAATCCCGGCACTGAAGGCGGCGGTATGCTGACATCTGTCGGGGATGATTGCCTGGTAATGGCGGGGGCGCATATTGGCCATGATTGCCGGGTGGGTAACCAGTGTATCCTGGTGAATAATGCGACGCTGGCGGGGCATGTCCTTGTCGATGATTTTGCCATTGTTGGCGGGTTATCTGCGGTTCATCAGTTTGTTCGTATTGGTCGACATGCCATGATTGGCGGGATGACGGGTGTCGAAAGCGACGTTATTCCTTATGGGTCGGTTATTGGTAACCGCGCCTATTTGTCAGGGCTCAATATCGTCGGCCTTAAACGCCGTGGCTTTGACCGTGAAACGATACATTCCCTGCGCAAAGCGTATCGTCTTGTCTTCGCCCATGAGGGAACGCTGGCCGAACGTGTTGAGGAAGTCGCCAAGGACTTTGCCGATGTCGGCCCGGTCATGGAAATCATTAATTTTCTGAAAGCAGAGAGCACACGCTCTGTCTGTACCCCAAGATATGACAGCTCCGCAGGGTAAAATTGGCCTGATCGCTGGTGGTGGAGATCTTCCCGCCCGCCTTGTCGATGCTGCAAAAGCGTCGGGGCGGGCGGTGTTCGTTGTTGCACTTGAGGGGCATTGCGATGCACCCGATGCCTTGGGTGCCCCCTATGAGGTTATTCGGTTAGGGGCAGCTGGAAAAATCCTGTCGCGGTTAAAGCATGAAGGCTGCGTGGACGTTGTTTTGGCCGGGAAGGTAAAACGTCCGTCATTTGCATCTATTCGTCCGGATTTGCGCGGCGCGAAACTACTGGCAAAAATCGGTTTTAAATCGCTCGGCGATGACGGCTTGCTGCGTATCATCGGGCACGAGCTGGAGCGGGACGGTTTCCGCCTTGTCGGTGCACACGAAATTATGGCTGATCTGGTTACACCCGAAGGGACTTTGGGGGCCGTTTCCCCCAACGAACAGGCTTTGGCGGATGCAAAACGCGGGCTGGAAATTGCCAAAATTCTTGGCAGAGTGGATGTTGGACAGGGATGTATTGTTCAGCAGGGGCTGGTATTGGCGGTCGAGGCAATTGAAGGCACGGATGAGATGATACGCCGGTCGGCGGGGTATGCCCGCCCAGGTGCTGGCGGGGTGTTGGTTAAAACCAGCAAACCCCAACAAGACAAACGGCTTGACCTGCCAGCTATTGGTATCACGACCCTCGAGCAAGCCCACATGGCCGGATTGGCCGGGATTGCCGTTCAGGCTGGGGGCACTATGATCATTGATCGGGCGGCCGTCATACAAAAAGCAAACCAGTTAGGGCTTTTTTTGATTGGCCTGCCAGATGTGAGCGACAAGACATATGAGTGATTATATCGGGACCGATGCTGAAAATTCTCCCTCATCAGGCAAGCAGCCCGTAAAAATCATGCTTGTCGCCGGTGAGGCATCCGGGGATCAACTTGGTGGTCGTTTAATGGCGGCCATCAAACGTAAATATCCTGATGTTGACTTTATCGGTGTTGGCGGACCGCGCATGATCGGCGAGGGGATGCACAGCCTGTTTTCGATGAATGAAATGTCGGTTATGGGGCTGGCGGAAGTTATTCCGCATATTCCGCGCCTGTTACGCCGCATTCGGGAAACGGCTGACCTGGCGATGACCGCGCGCCCCGATATTGTCGTAACCATCGATGCACCGGATTTCAGTTTTCGGGTTGGTAAAAAACTGGCAAATGCGGGCATTCCTCTGGTTCATTATGTTGCGCCGTCGGTTTGGGCGTGGCGCCCGGGTCGGGCGCGTAAAATTGCCAAGTTCCTGGATCACCTTCTGGCATTGCTACCGTTTGAACCGCCCTATTTCGAGCGTGAGGGCCTTCCGACCACTTTCATCGGTCATTCCGCCGTCGAAGAACGCCATGGCGGTGATGCCAGCCGGTTTCGCGCGCAACACGGCCTTCTCGATGACAGCAAGGTGATTGCGGTATTGCCAGGCAGTCGCCATTCCGAAGTGGGGCGATTATTGCCCATATTTCGTGATGTTGTTGTGCGCTTGGCGCAGGATGATCCAGAATTTTGCTTTGTAATGCCAACGGTCAGCAAGGTTGAAGATGTTGTTCGCCAGACCGTCGCAGAATGGCCTGTAAAGACGATTGTCGTGGCAACGGACCAAGAGCGCCGGGATGCCTTTAGCAGCGCTCACGCGGCATTAGCAGCGTCTGGAACCGTGTCGCTGGAACTGGGCATTGTCGGTGTGCCCCATGTGATAGGCTATCGTGTAAGCGCAACCAGCGCCTGGCTTGCCCGGAAACTTTTGAAGATTGATACTGTCACGATCATTAATCTTGTGCTGGGACGCAAGTTGGTGCCGGAATATTTGCAGGAAGACTGCACGGCGGACGGACTTTATGCCGCAATGAAGCGCCTGGTTGACCCGGGTGATGCGCGCGATGCGCAACTTGCCGGTTTTGACGAGGCAACGACATTGCTGGGCTTTGGGCAAACACCGCCCAGTGACAAAGCCGCAGATGTGGTTCTAAGGCTTGCGCTTAAGGGCAAATAAACCAGATTTGAAGGACGTACTTACGAGTGGGCGAAAGTTTTTGAACTTGTCGGTTCTCAAGATCGCTGATTTGCTTTAAGTTTTCGTCATTTCAAAGGATTAGATCGGAGTCTGTTTTTATGCGTTATTTGCATACGATGGTGCGCGTCAAGGACGTTGAAGCCTCGATGAATTTTTATTGCAACCTGCTTGGTATGGAAGAAACACGCCGTATCGAAAGTGAAAAGGGGCGTTTCACCCTGATTTATCTTGCGCCAGCACAGGATGTGCCGAATGCCAAGGCTCATAAAACACCGGAACTTGAACTGACCTATAATTGGGACCCGGAAGAATATGACGGAGGCCGTAACTTTGGCCATCTTGCTTATGAGGTCGAAGACATTTACGCGCTGTGCCAAAAATTGATGGATGCTGGTGTTACCATTAACCGTCCGCCGCGCGATGGTCATATGGCCTTTGTCCGGTCGCCCGATGGTATTTCCATCGAGTTGCTGCAACAAGGCGAATCGCTTGCGCCTGCAGAACCCTGGGCCAGCATGGGCAATACCGGTAGCTGGTAATTTCTCAGCATTGGGCAGCGTTATCTGCCCAAGATTATTCTAGAAAAGTCCCCGTTTCATGACGGGGGCTTTTTTTATTTGGGAACTGCTGTGCCCAATAAAAAACTCCCTGCCGCGGGGCAGGGAGTTAAAGGTTTTTTGTCAGCCGTTCGGTCTGACAAGGAAGTTCGATAGACCGCGCTTAGCGGGCATCGACGTCCTTGAATTCGCGTTCGACATCGCCGATGAAAAGCTGACGCGGACGACCAATTTTCTGTGAAGGATCTTCGATCATTTCCTTCCACTGGGCGATCCAGCCAACCGTACGTGCAACGGCGAACAGAACGGTGAACATGCTTTCGGGAATGCCCATCGCCTTGAAAATGATGCCCGAATAGAAATCGACATTCGGGTACAGTTTCTTTTCGACGAAATAATCGTCTTCGCGTGCGATGCGTTCGAGTTCCTGTGCAACATCGAGAAGTGGGTCCTGAACATTGAGTTCTTTAAGAACTTCATGGCAGGTTGCCTGCATTACCTTCGCGCGCGGGTCGTAGTTTTTGTAAACCCGGTGCCCAAAGCCCATCAGACGGAACGGATCGTTCTTGTCTTTGGCTTTGTTAACGAAGTCAGGGATGTGTTTCACATCACCGATCTGGTTCAGCATCTTCAGAACGGCTTCGTTTGCGCCGCCATGTGCCGGGCCCCAAAGCGAGGCAATACCAGCAGCAATACAGGCAAACGGGTTTGCGCCCGAAGAACCGGCCAAACGAACGGTCGAGGTCGACGCATTCTGTTCATGGTCAGCATGGAGGATCAGGATACGATCCATTGCTTTTGCCAGAACCGGGTTGACGTTGTATTTTTCGCACGGAACGCCAAACATCATAGACAGGAAGTTTTCTGCATATGACAGGTTGTTGTTCGGATACTGGAACGGCTGACCGATGGAATATTTATATGCCATCGCCGCGATGGTCGGCATTTTCGCAATCAGGCGATAAGCCGAAATCAGGCGCTGGTTCGGGTCATTGATGTCGGTGCTGTCATGATAGAAAGCAGACATGGCACCAACTGAGCCACACATGATCGCCATCGGGTGGGCGTCACGACGGAAACCGTTATAGAAGTTGCGCATCTGTTCATGCACCATTGTGTGCATGGTGATGTCGCCACGGAATTTGTCGCGTTCTGCCTTGTTCGGCAGGTCGCCGTAAAGCAGCAAGTAGCAAACTTCAAGGAAGTCAGCTTTTTCAGCCAGATCGTCGATTGCATAGCCACGGTGACGCAGAACGCCCTTGTCGCCATCAATATAGGTAATCGTCGATTCACAGCTGCCAGTCGAGGTAAAGCCGGGGTCATAGGTGAAGTAACCGGTATCTGCATAGAGTTTGCGGATATCGATGACCGACGGTCCAATGTTTCCCTCAAGAACCGGAAGCTCATACGACTTACCATTGGAATTGTCGGTTAGCGTCACGGTATGGGAAGTCTTGGAATTGTGAGCCATGACTTTTTTTCCTTCCCTGTTAACGAACATGGTTTTCGGTTGTGTGCAGCATAATGCCGCAGCGCACAAAGCGCAAACAGACTAAAGTTTTCCCGACATTTTTTTGGTACTGTTATGCCGCCTCATATTTTTTGATGCGGTTCAGCGTTTCGGGTTTACCGAGCACGTGCATTACTTCAAAAATGCCCGGTGAAGAATTGGAGCCTGTTAAAACAGCGCGCAAAGGCTGAGCGACTTTGCCCAGTTTCAGGTCTTTGCTTTCTGCTAACTGTTTGACAACAGTCTCAATGGCTTCTTCGTGCCAGGTTTCGAGACCAGCCAGTTCGTTCGCCAATGCAGCAAACAGTCCGGCGGGGGCACCGTCAATCAATGCCTGTGCCTTGTCATTGAAAGATAGGACGCCACTTGAGACATAGAAAGTGGCAGATTGAGCCAAATCGTTAAGAGTCTTGGCTCTTTCTTTAAGCCCTGACATGCCCTTGATCAAGGTTTGTTTTTGCACTGCATCTAAATCGCTGGCGCCAATTTCAGCCGCAACGGTAGGTGCAATAAGATCAGCAAGGCGTGCATCATCAGCCTGACGTATATAAATTCCGTTCAGGTTGGTGAGTTTGGCAAAGTCAAAGCGCGATGCGCCTTTGCCAACATCGGCAATGTCAAACCATTCAATGGCTTGCTCGGTCGAGATGACCTCGTCATCGCCATGTCCCCAGCCCAGACGCAACAAATAATTGTTGATGGCTTCGGGCAGGAACCCCATTTCATCACGATAGGCCTCAACCCCAAGCGCACCGTGACGCTTGGAAAGCTTTGCCCCATCGGGGCCGTGAATAAGCGGGATATGCGCAAAGGTGGGAACATCCCAGCCCATTGCGTCATATAACGCTTTTTGGCGAAATGCGTTGGTCAAGTGATCATCACCGCGAATAACGTGGGTAATGCCCATGTCATGGTCATCAACCACGACAGAGAGCATATAGGTAGGTGTGCCATCGGCACGCAGGATGATATAGTCGTCGAGTTGGTCGTTCGCCACCCTTACTTCACCCTGAACCTGATCCTGGATGACAGAATCTCCTTCAAGCGGTGCTTTCAGGCGAACGACAGGTTTAATACCTTCCGGCGCTTCGCTTGCATCGCGGTCACGCCAGCGGCCGTCATACTTCATCGGGCGGCCTTCTGCGCGGGCCTTTTCGCGCATTTCAGTCAGTTCTTCGGGCGAGCAATAGCAAAAATATGCTTTGCCGGCCTCAACCAGGCTGTGGGCAACCTCGGCATGACGATCCCGGCGGGCGAACTGCATGACAGGTTCTTCGTCAGCGTTCAGGCCCAGCCAGTTCAAACCGGCAAAAATCGCTTCGACAGCTTCGGGGGTCGAACGTTCGCGGTCGGTATCTTCAATACGCAGCAGAAATTTGCCGCCGGTATGTTTGGCATAAAGCCAGTTATAAAGGGCGGTACGGGCACCGCCAATATGCAGGAACCCTGTCGGAGACGGGGCAAAACGGGTAACAACCGTCATTCGCTTTATCCATTTTTTCTGGATGTTGTCGCTTGTCGTTAAGACATTTGGCGTGCAGGCTATATCATATTCGGAATGCTGTTGCACCACAGTGGATGATAGATAAAAGCCCGAGGCACGTTATACCATTAAACATTCGTCGCATAAGATGGCGACAAATTAATTTTTTTCAAGGTCTTAACGTTGTTTCTGAGCATCTTGCAACAGCGTTGGCAGAGGACCGGGAAAAATGGATTTTGTCATGCGCCATGTTCCTGGGGTTGGGTCAGGCGGTTTATTTTTCGCTTAAGACGCAACCTTCGGATGTTTTGTTGGTGATCGCGCTGCCGATCGCAATCGCCGGCATGTGGCTGAGTCGTCACTATGTGATCCCGTTTTTTTGCTGCTTGATGCTGGTTTTTGCCCTGGCAGGTGGGGGCATTGTTCAGGCGCATTTATACAAGCTGCAAGGACCGGTTCTTAAGAAAACACTTTATAGCGAAAATTTGCAGGGCAAAATTCTGTCGCTGGAGCCACGTAACGGACGAACCCGATTGGTGATCGCCCCGGAGGGTATTGCGGGTTTATCCCAAGATAAACTCCCCCGAAAGGTTCGGTTATCGATCCGGGGCGATATCGACGCGCAGCCGGGCGATTTTTTTAGTGGAAAGGCCAAGATCTTTCCGCTGAGTGTGCCTGAGACACCTGGCGACCCCGATTTTGCCAGAAACCTGTATTTTGACGGGATGGGTGCAACTGGTTTTGTTTTGGGGCGCAGTTACCGAATTGATCGTGATCAGGCACCTCAAACAGGATTTTTTCAGGCCATTGAAAAGATTCGTCTGGCGATTATGGCACGAATTAACAGCGGCTTAGAACCGGTTAAGGCCGGGCTGGCCAATGCCATTTTGGTTGGTGAACGCGGCGGCGTTGCACCGGACCTGGCCGAAAATTTACGCAAATCCGGTTTGGCCCATTTATTGGCGATTTCTGGGCTTCATATGGGGTTGCTATGCGGGGTGGTGTTTTTCACGGTGCGGTTCGGGTTGGCGTTGTTGCCATCTGTTGCCTTGCGCTATCCGATCAAAAAATGGGCGGCGATGGCGGGCTTTGTCATTGGTGGCTTTTACCTGTTGCTATCGGGGGCAACGGTGCCAACCCAACGTGCATTCGTGATGACGGCAATCGTCCTGTTTGCCGTGCTGGTGGATCGCCGCGCCATATCTTTGCGGTTGGTGGCGATTGCCGCTGTCATTGTGATGGTTTTGCGTCCTGACGCGATTTTAGGAGCCAGCTTTCAGCTCTCATTTGCGGCGGTGACAGCGCTTGTTGCATTTTATCAGGGGCGTGGGGGGCTGCTGGTATCGCCGCAGCGTGATTTGCCTGTTTGGCAGCGTATTGGCCGATATCTCTTTGCCTTGTTTATTACCGGCATCATGGTGACGGCGGTGACAGCCCCCATCATTGGTTTTCATTTCGGGCGCATTTCGCTTTTGGGCGTAGTGTCAAATCTGGTTGCGATTCCCCTGATGGCGTTCTGGATCATGCCCGGTATTGTTGCGGTATTGGTTTTGTTGCCTTTTGGGCTGGAAGGAATCGCCCTTGGTTTTCTTGCGCCGGGCCTCGACCTTCTCATTGCACTTGCGCATCTCGTTGGCCGTCAGGATTGGGGGCTGTGGCATATTGCGCAGCCTTCTGCTCTGGCCGTCATTTTTATCATGATGGCGTTGTTGTGGCTGGTGATTTGGCGACAGCATGTGTTGTGGCTATTTGCGATCTTACCGGCCGTGGGGGGCGCGATAGCCTTTTTCTTTGCTCAATCGCCGGACTTTTTGGTGGGAGGGGACCAGAAAGATTGGGCATTTTATCGCAATCAAGAAGATGATCTGGTTTTCAATGACAGGATCAGCCGTTTTCATCGGGATATTTGGAATGCCCGATTTGGGACCGGTTTTGCGCCGGATAAAAGGGCTGACACGCGCTGTGATCAGCAAAGATGTTGGTTTAAGAAAAATGGTAAAGCGATTGTTATTTCAGAAAAAATAGACAACCCATTTTACCTTTGCCGCCATGCGGATGTGATCGTTATCCTGAAACAGGATTTTCCGGTGTCGGCATGCAAGGGATCGGGAAAATCGCCGTTGATTGTGGATGACGATGTTTTGTGGTGGCAAGGCGGTGTTGCTGTTTTCCTTGGCGATCACCAAGGACCAGCGCATTACGTGACCGTCAGACAGACCAGCGGCAAGTGGCCCTGGATTATAATAGGCGGCCGCTGATCTGACAGGGGGTTGTGCTTAATATTGACGCAGAAGACCAATCAGGCGGCCCTGAATTTGAACACGTTCCGGCGGCAGGGTGCGTGTTTCATAGCGCGCATTCGCCGGCTCCAACAGGACCTGACCCAAACCGCGTTTGATGCGTTTAAGCGTCGCTTCGCTATCGTCAACCAGGGCAACAACAATGGTGCCATCATTGGCCTGTTCGCATCGTTGAATCAGGACCGTGTCGCCATCGAGAATACCGGCCTCGATCATGGAATCGCCCGATACCTCAAGCGCGTAATGTTCCCCGGTGCCCAAAAGGGCTGCGGGAACCTGAACTTGCGTGCTTTGATCGCGCAGGGCTTCGATCGGGGTACCAGCGGCGATCCGGCCGTAAAGGGGCAGGGAGACGCTTTCCTGAATTTCGGAAAAGGCCGACGGGACCATGGCCGGGCGATGAGTTGTTTTCCGCGCTGATGTAATGGGCGTAACGCGTGCAGAGCTGGGCGTTGCAGGGGCATCATCGTCGTTATTATCGGGCAGGCGCAGCACTTCAAGGGCGCGGGCGCGGTGTGCCAGGCGGCGAATGAAACCGCGTTCCTCAAGCCCGGTGATGAGCCGGTGAATGCCGGATTTGGATTTAAGGTTCAACGCCTCTTTCATTTCATCGAAAGAAGGTGAAATACCGTGATCGCGAAGGTGATTGTCGATATAGACCAGCAATTCATATTGCTTGCGCGTCAGCATGGCATTTTCCCAAACCCAGATAAGAACAAATCGAATACATTAATGTTCTACTTTGGTTCTGATCTGTGGTCAAGCACCTTGCCGTCAATATCAACAGTTAAGAAGTGCCATTTCGCAACATTTTATCCTGCGGATCATGACACGACCAAAAGAGCGATCACGTTATTTCAAAATTCAGTCGCCAATGAAAGTGCCGGATTTGCCACCATCTTTGTAAACGACACGGATATTGGTTAATTGCATGGCCTTGTCGACAGCCTTGCACATGTCAAATACTGTCAAAGCGGTAACGGAGACAGCGGTTAATGCCTCCATTTCCACGCCTGTCCGGCCGGATGTTTTACAGGTTGCTGTTATATCAACAGCAGGTTCATCCTCGGCCAGGGCAAGTGTAATGGAAACCGAGTCCAGTGGCAGGGGATGACAAAGCGGGATCAGATCGGCGGTGCGCTTTGCCCCCATAATACCGGCAAGTTGCGAAATGGCGAGAACGTCGCCTTTTTTATGGCCGTGATCTGCAATCAGCTTTGCTGTGTCAGCCTGCATGAGAACGCGGCCCTTGGCCGTGGCGGTACGCGCCGTTACCGATTTTGCCGAAACGTCGACCATCACGGCATTTCCGCCATCGTCAAAATGGGTCAGTTTTTGGGTCATTGTGGCATTCCGCTTGTTGCGCACCCGTAGGTGTCTTTTGATTTCAGTTTTCTTTTGTCAGAAGTGCGCGGGTGGCCGCTTCGACATCATCCTGTCGCATCAGGCTTTCACCGATCAGGAAGCATTTTGCGCCCACTTTTGCCATACGGGCCAGGTCATCAGGCGTGAAGATGCCGCTTTCCGAAACCAGTAAACGGTTGTCATCGACCATTTCGGCCAATTGTTCCGTTGTGGTGAGGGATACTTCCAAAGTCTTTAGATTTCGGTTGTTTATGCCAATAAGCTTTGATTTTAGTTTAAGGGCACGTTCGAGTTCAGGCGCATTGTGAACTTCAACCAATACATCCATTCCCAATTCATGGGCCTGGGCTTCCAGTTCAGCAGCCTGGCTATCTTCCAGCGCGGCCATGATCAGCAAAATGCAATCCGCGCCGAGGGCGCGGGCCTCGGTAATCTGGTAAGGATCAACCATGAAATCCTTGCGCAATACCGGCAAGTCAACCGCCGCACGGGCCGCAACCAGATAGGAATCGTCCCCCTGAAAATAGGGGATGTCGGTCAGCACCGAAAGGCAACTTGCGCCGCCAGCCTGATAAGCCTGGGCCAGGGCTGGCGGGTTAAAATCGGCGCGGATCAGGCCTTTTGACGGTGATGCCTTTTTGATTTCGGCAATCAGGCCATACCGTCCTGCGGCAATGGATGCTTCAAGCGCGGCGATAAAGCCGCGCGGCGCCGATTGTGCCGCTGCTTCTGCATTAAGGTCAGTCAGCGATTTGCGGGCTTTGCAGGCGCTTACATGGTCGCGCTTGTCGTTACAAATTTTTTCAAGCACGTCGCTCATGCTGCATTTCCTTCGTTTGATATCGCAACCAATTGGTCAAGCGTTTTGGCAGCGCTGCCATTGTCGATGACGGTTTCGCATCGTGCGATACCATCGGCAATATCGTTGGCAATCCCGGTGACAACCAGAGCAGCGGCCGCATTGAGCAAAACAATGTCGCGATAGGCGTTTTTCTTGCCCGCCAGTAATTCCCGGATTGCGGTTGCATTGGTTTGTGCATCCCCACCTTTCAATTCGTCAAGTGTGGAAAGGGCAATGCCGTAATCCTGCGGATTGATTTCAAAGGTGGTGACGTTGCCATCCTTGACCTCGGCGACGAAGGTCGGCCCGGTGACGGAAATTTCGTCAAGGCCGCTATCGCCATGTACCACCCACGCATGGCGGGATCCCAAGCGGTTCAAAACATGTGCAATCGGTTCAACCCATTCTTTGGCAAAGACGCCAATCACCTGTTGTTGGGTCTTTGCCGGGTTTGCAAGCGGCCCCAACAGGTTAAAAATCGTCCGTGTGCCCATTTCAACGCGGGTAGGCATAACATGGCGAACTGCTGAATGATGGCGCTGTGCCATCATGAAACACAGGTTAATCTGCTTGAGCGACTTTTCGAGCAGCGATATGTCGGCATCGATATTAACGCCCAGTGTTGCCAGGACGTCGGCCGAGCCAGACTTTGACGATGCGGCACGGTTGCCATGCTTGGCAACCTTTGCGCCGCATGCTGCGGCAACA
This sequence comes from Thalassospira sp., assembly GCA_050299455.1. Classification (GTDB taxonomy): domain Bacteria; phylum Pseudomonadota; class Alphaproteobacteria; order Rhodospirillales; family Thalassospiraceae; genus Thalassospira. The sequence goes on along the minus strand of JBNKVZ010000001.1, from coordinate 51,557 downwards.
ATTGCGGCCGCAGTTGAAATATTATAGGTGCCGCTGCCATCGCCACCAGTGCCGCAGGTATCAACAGCATCTGGGCTGGCGGTAACGCCGGTTGCCTTGGCCCGCATCACGCGGGCCGCACCGGTAATTTCCTCGATCGTTTCACCGCGCAGGCGCAGTGCCATCAAAAACGCCCCCATTTGCGATGGGGTTGCCTGGCCCGACATCAAAACGTCAAAGGCCTGTTCGGCTTCCTGTTCGCTCAGGGTTACGCCAGTGGCGACTTTGGCCAGTGTCGGTTTGAGATCATGTTCCGTGGACATGGAATGTTCCCCTTATTTTGGCTCCGGACACTTTAGGCGGCGGAGAAATCGATAAAATTTTTCAAAAGATCGTGTCCATGTTCCGAGGCGATACTCTCGGGATGAAACTGGACACCATGTATTTCGTGGGTGCGATGACGCAGCCCCATAATCAGCCCGTCATTGCTGTGCGCCGTGATTTCCAGGCAATCGGGCAGGGTGGCGCGATCTACGACCAGGGAATGGTAACGTGTTGCCGTGACCGGGTTTGGCAGGCCTTTAAAAACGCTTTTGCCTTCATGGTGCATGGCGTCGGTTTTGCCGTGCATACATTGTGGTGCGCGCACAACATCCCCGCCAAATGCCGCGCCGATGGCCTGATGCCCCAGGCAAACCCCCAGAAGCTTGATCTGTCCGGCAGCAGCCTTGATCAGGTCAACGCAAATGCCGGCCTGGTCAGGGTCACACGGGCCGGGCGACAGAACGATTCCGTCTGGCTTCAGTGCCAGGGCGTCGCTAACGCTTATTTCGTCATTGCGGACAACTTTGACCTCGGGCCCCAGTTCACGTAAAAAATGCCACAAATTAAATGTGAAGCTGTCATAATTATCGATGAGCAGATACATCGCTGTCCCGAAGCCTTCTGTGTTTTAGACCGGGCGAGAATAAACGGCCTTGCCGCTACGTCAAGCGGTAGAGGTCGTGTTTTTCAGGCTTTAACAGGCTGCTAACCAGAGATCGGCTAAGAATGCACTGCCAGAGAAGATCTGGAAACTGGTTTGCCTGGTATCGGGCAGACTGGATTTGCGTTTTTATGGGCATCAAGACCCGAATTTCATGGATTGGAGAGACGGCGTGGCACGGCGCTCAACACCGGCAAAAAAGAAAAAAACCGCACCACGCGGTAAAACGAAGGCAAAAAAGAAAACAGCTAAAAAGCCTGGTGGCTTTCGGCGGCTGATGCTTGGTGCGGCAATGGTGGCCGGTGCTGTGTCGGCGATGATTGCGGCGGGAAGTATGCTTGAACTTGACCGGGCGGCACATAAGGCGGTTGGTAATCTGGCACAAAATAACGCCGCATCTGGCACATCGGCGCCATCAAGCCGTCAACAACAGCCGAAAATGGATTTTTCAAAGGGATATGATGCCCCAAACAGGCCGGGCTATATGGTCGAACGTCCGTCTGACAAGGGCACGACGGATGATATTGAGCCGATACCGCAGCCACGGGTCAATCCGTTGCCAAATGAGGCGACCTCACCAAAACCATCCCTGAAAGCATTACCGTCGCCAGATAAAGGCGTTACATCGGGCACACAACTGGCTTGGCAAAAATTTGCGACCCATGTGCCCGATACCGGAAATGCCCCTGTCATTGCCATCATTATTGATGATGCCGGCATTGATAAACCACGAACGGAACGCGCCGCAGAATTGCCAGCCCCGATTACGCTTTCTTATTTGCCATATGCCACGCATTTACCCGAACAGGTGGCAACAGCGCGCAAACGGGGTCACGAGATCATGTTGCATATGCCCATGGAACCGACCTCCAAGGTGGTTGATCCCGGGCCGCATGCGCTTTTGACCAGCTATGACAAGGTTGCCATCCTCAATGAAATGAGCTGGATGCTTGACCGGTTTTCAGGTTATGTCGGCGTTAATAATCATATGGGCAGCAAGTTTACCGCTGATCCTGAACGGATGGCCGTTGTGATGCAGGTGATGAAGGCCAGGGGCCTTATGTTCCTGGACTCGCGAACCAGTGCAAAATCGGTCGGGTATCAGGAAGCGCAAAAATTTCACGTCCCCGCAATTGAACGCGATGTGTTTATTGATGATTCAAATGACACGGCAAAAATCAGCGAGATGCTGGATCGCGTGGAAAAGGTTGCCAGCAAACAGGGCTATGCTGTTGCCATTGGTCATCCGCGCGACTTGACGCTGGAAGCCTTGAATAAATGGATCCCCAAAATGCAGGCGGCCGGTTTTGTCTTTGTTCCGGCAACAGATATTATTCGCCGAAACGGGGTCAAGGTGACGGGATAATCATTCCGGTTTGCAGCATATTGCGACGATAGAAAAAGCGGATGCCCGATCATAAAGGCATCCGCTTTTTTATGTGTCTTATGCGAAACGGTGTGCTTCGCGGCAGGCTGCCATCAGGGCGCCCGCCTTATTGCGGCATTCCTGGTGTTCCATTTCGGGCTTGCTATCAACGACAATGCCGGCACCGGCCTGGATATGAACCTTTTCATCCTTGATGACGGCAGTACGCAGCGCGATGCAGGTATCCATTGACCCATCAGCCGAAATATAACCGATACATCCGGCATAAATACCGCGGCGAACCGGTTCAAGTTCGTCAATGATTTCCATCGCCCGCACCTTGGGCGCACCCGAGACGGTTCCGGCAGGAAAGCCTGCCTTCAAGGCATCCATGGCATCATATTGCGGGTCAATTTGGCCCACGACATTCGAGACGATGTGCATGACGTGCGAATAATATTCGATGGTTTCCCGGTCGGTAACGCGCACGGTGCCGGGCTGCGATACCCGGCCAACGTCATTTCGGCCCAGATCAAGCAGCATAAGATGTTCTGAACGTTCCTTGGGATCATCCAGCAGGTCTTTGGCCAGGAATTTATCTTCTTCGGAATTTTTGCCGCGTTTGCGGGTCCCGGCAATCGGGCGAATGGTGACTTCGCCGTCGCGCAGGCGCACCAGAATTTCCGGGCTCGCGCCCACAACCTGAAAACCGCCAATATCAAGATAGAACATAAAGGGCGAGGGGTTGATGCGCCGTAAGGCCCGGTAAAAGGCAAAAGGCGGCAGGTGGTAAGGCAATGAATAGCGTTGCGATAACACGACCTGAAAAATATCGCCGGCGCGAATATATTCTTTCGCGCGTTCGACCATCTCGTGATAACCGGCCTCGTCTACACTGACATCGGGCTCTGGCAGATCCTGCGGTACGGTGCGTGAGCGCCGGTCGATAAACAGATTGCGCTGGAAATGCTGGACCACATCATTTAAGCGCGCGCAGGCCAGGTCATAGGCGGCCTGTGCATCAATGCCGGTTTCCGGGCGAACAGGGGTAACAACCGTTACCGTATCGGCAATGGTGTCAAAGCTGGCCGTGACCGTCGGACGGATGAAAATGCCATCTGGCACATCCAGATTATCGGGGTTTTCGTCGGGCAGCTTTTCCATCAGGCGGACGGTATCATAACCCATATAGCCCACCAGCCCCGCGCTCATGGGCGGCAAATGGTCGGGCAGGTCAATGTGGCTTTCGACAATCAGCGCCTTTAGGGCATCAAGCGGTTTTTGATCCTGGGCGGTGAAATCGTCGGCATCGGCCATTACACGGCGATTGATTTCTGCCCGCTCGCCAAAGCAACGCCAGATCAGGTCCGGCTTGAAACCGATAAAGGAATAACGGCCCCGACTGGCACCACCTTCTACCGATTCTAGAAGGTAGGTGTTGGGCAGGCCTTCGGCCAGTTTCAGGAATGCTGAAACCGGCGTATCCAGGTCGGCCGTCAATGATGTGTAAACGACCTGGGCAATACCGGCCTGGTGGTTACGTGAAAATGTTTCAAAATCCGGTTTGATATCCATAGCGGCAATCCGATCAAAACCAAATAAAATGCGATGAGAACAAAAAGACGGGAATTAAAAAAGGGCGACCCGCTGCCGGGTCGCCCTGATGGGGCTGGCTGGTTTAGTTGCCAGAATTTTGTGCGTAAAGACCGTTAATGACGGAATTATTGACGCTGACAGAAATGTCGTCTCGCAAGTAATCAAGATATTGCGACACAACGTCCTGCTTCAGGCTGTCCTGCAATTCAGCAATAATGGGATCGTCTTTACCAAGGTCAGTATTTGCGGCTTTGACATTGTCAAGAACAACCAGGGCAACACCATTGGTGCTGGTAACCGATTTTGCCTTGCCTTTTTTAAGATCAAACAGGGCGCCGGCAATGGCCGGGGTGGCATCCGCCGACAGGCCACGGCCATCGCGGGTCGTTTCGCCCGTATCGTTGATGCTGTTGTCCAGTTCGGTGGCGATGGTTTCAAGTTTTGCGCTGCCGTCATTGATACGGGCGGCAAGGGCATCAGCCTTTTTGGCAAGCAGGCGTTGTTGTTCCTCGACCTTCCAGGCGGCAATCACATCGTCACGAACATCTTTAAACGGTTTGACAGCAGACGGTGTTACCTTGGTGACACTGACAACATAGCGATCGCCGCTCTGGGTTTCTTCCAGGAAGCTTTCGTCGCCTTCATTGAGCGCGTAAATTTTGGCATTGATTTCCTTGCTGTCAGGAATGCCTTGGCCAAGATCCTGACCTTTTTTGATGTCTGTCAGGGTGTAAAGCTGGCCATGAACCTTTGCTGCGGCATCCTTCAGGCTGGTACCGGCACCAAGTTCGTCATCAAGCTGGGCGGCAATATCGAAAATCTGGTCTTGGGCTTTCTGATGCTTGACCTCGTTTTCAACCTGATTACGCACTTCATCCAGGCTTTTTTCATGGGCCGGGGTGATGGATGTGACACGCAGAATATGCCAGCCAAGGGAGGTTTCAACGGGTTTGGAATAACCACCTTTGGGCAGGCTAAACACGGTATCGCGCAGAGACGGCAGCATGTTTTCCTTGGTGAATTCACCCAGTTTGACAACCGATTCTTTCATGCCCGCCATTTCGGTGGCGACCTTCATGAAGTCTTCACCGCCCTGAAGTGCCTTATAGGCTTCGGTAGCACTTTCTTTTTGGTTTGGCGCGAACAGGATTTGTTCGACAGCCCGTTTTTCCGGCGTCTGGAATTCGGCAATGCGCTGGTTATAGGCATCCAGCACTTCCTGGTCGGTGACGGTCATCGTTTTGGCGATACCATCAACCGTCAGAAGGACAAGCGTTGCATTGCGGGTTTCCGGGGCGGTGAACTGGGAACCATGATCGTCATAGTATTTTTTCAAAACATCGTCTGACGGCGTTTTGATCGGATCAATGTCATCATCGCCCAGGGTGACGAACTGACCACTCCGCTCTTCATTCCGGTAGGCGGCAATGATTTTGACCATCGGTGCTGGCGGCGTGCTGGCGGCTTCCAGGCTGGTAACAACCTGCTGGCTCATCAGGTCACTGCGCATCCCTTCAATGAATTCGGCTTCGCTGTACCCGTTTTGGTACAAAATCTGCTCGAATTTTTTGCGGTCGAACTTGCCAGTGGTTTGGTCCTGGAAATTCTTGTTTTTGAAAATGCTGTTGCGAACTTTTTCGTCGCTAATGCCAATACCGATATCCTGGGCATTTTCTTCAAGCAGTTTCTGCGACACAAGCCCTTGAACCGTGTTGTTCAGCAGCCCCATCTGGATGGCCTGTTGCTGATTAAAGCTGGGGCCAAAAACCCGACGCATCTTGTCAATATTACGTTTGAAAGCGCGGTCCAGTTCGACAGGCGTAATAGACTGGCTGCCAACTTCGGCGACTTCGCGGGAATTGCCAAGGCTCAAGATCGAGGCATTAAGACCCCATATGACAAAGCTGATCGCGATAATGCCAAAGAGAATTTTGGCAAAGATGGATTGTGAAAATGTGCGAATGCCAGAAAGCATATTACGTAGCCTAACAATTCGTTGCGTCGCACCGGCGCTTGTCGGCCGGTAACTTTTTTGCCAAAACGGTGCCGGTTATTCGACCAAAACCGTGCGGATCGGAGGCGCATCTTAATGGGAGGAGGATAGGGCGGCAACACCCGATTGCATAAGCCGTTTGAAATGCTGTGACAAGAGGCTTCAAGTGGGCTTTTCCCCCGGGCGCAGGCATGGTAGAACGCGCTTCGGAAACGTTGTCATAAGTGATCACTCATGATGAATGAATTGTTGTCGCAATTCTTGCCGTGTCAAATGGCATGCGCATCGTCATATAAAGTCGAGGAAGGTTTCAATGTCTGATCGTCGCCCCCTGATTGCCGGTAACTGGAAAATGAATTGTCTGCGTGATGACGGGTTGGCACTTGCCAGCGGTCTTGCCAGCAAGCTGTCGGGGGCAAGCGAACGGCCAGCGTGCGATATCTTGTTATGTCCGCCGGCGACCCTGCTGGCCGATGTTGTCGGCGTGCTGGGACATTGTGATATTCATGCCGGTGGCCAGGATTGCCATTTTGACAAAAGTGGTGCGCATACCGGGGATATTGCGGCATCGATGCTGTCTGATATTGGGGCAACCCACGTTATATTGGGTCATTCGGAACGTCGTGCCGATCACGGTGAAAGTTCTACCGTCATTCGTCAAAAAACAATCGCGGCCCATGATGCCGGTTTGACCGCTGTGGTTTGTGTGGGCGAAACCGAACAGGAACGCGACCTTGGCGCGGCCATTGCGGTTGTCTGTGGTCAGATGGATGTTTCCCTTCCCGAAGATGCGACGGCAGAAAACACCGTAATTGCTTATGAGCCTGTCTGGGCGATTGGCACGGGGCGTACCGCTGCGGTTGCCGATGTTGAAGAAATGCACGCCGCTATCCGCCGCAAGTTAAAAGAACGTTTTGCCGATGCCGATGCCTTTCGCATTCTTTATGGCGGGTCGGTAAAGCCGTCCAATGCGGCAGAGCTTCTGGCTGTCGAAAATGTCGACGGGGCCCTTGTTGGCGGTGCCAGCCTTAAGGTCGCGGATTTCTGGGGCATTATTTCCGCCTGTAAATAAGGTGGCGATTTTGCTCTCTGTGGGGGACACATTATTAATCAGGTGCTGACCGATTAATAAGTCGTCTTAATAAGTCGTCGCTCCGATAGGGCACCATAACTGGGTGAGGTCATATTTTTTGCGATAAGTGCAAGATTGCACATGGCAGTCTTGCATTTTGGCGCATGATCGGCGAAGATGTGTTCCCGGCGCGAGGAACGATCCTTGCTTCAGGCCGGGAATTCTCCCGAAAAAGAGTATAATGATACGCAACCTGCCTTGGCAGGGGCGGTTTATTTTATCTGGTTGGTGATTTTGTGGTTTGGCGCGTGCCAAATACATACTAGCCAACCGTTTCAAAACGCGTTAAACACGCATCAAATTTTGCCCGGTCAGGCAGCAATCAGCCTGCCGCCGGATTTACAAGTCAAGAGTTTTGAGGCCATGCAGACTGTCATTCTGGTAATCCACCTGCTTCTTGCGATCGGCTTGATTGCCGTAATTCTGGTTCAGCGCAGTGAAGGCGGCGGACTTGGTATTGGCGGCGGCAACAGCGGCGGCGGTAATTTCGGTGTTATGAGTTCGCGCAGTGCGGCGAATCTTCTGACCCGTACAACGGCAATTCTGGCTGCGGCCTTTATGATCACAAGCCTTGCTCTGGCGTTGTTAAGTAATCACCGTGCCGCACCGACATCCATTCTGGATCAGGCACCTGCGCCTGCGGCCACGTCTGATGTTGATAAAACGGCACCTTCTCCGGCGCCGCAACAAGATAGCGGTCCGGCAGCGCCGACACGTTAATAGCTAATACCGATATCAGAGGCGGCAAAATTGCCGCCTCAATTTTTGAATTGTTTGCTCCCCGGTTTGCAAGTTGCGTAACCGTGGCTTTGTGCTTTGAGATGAGGCATGGATATGACCCGTTATATTTTCATTACTGGTGGCGTGGTTTCGTCGTTGGGCAAGGGCCTGGCTTCTGCTGCATTGGGTGCCTCGCTTCAGGCGCGTGGCTTTACCGTTCGTTTGCGCAAGCTCGACCCCTATATTAACGTCGATCCCGGCACCATGAGCCCGTATCAGCATGGCGAAGTCTATGTGACGGAAGATGGGGCTGAAACCGACCTTGACCTTGGTCACTATGAACGCTTTACCGGTGTTTCATCGCGTCGTTCCGATAACGTGACCACCGGGCGTATTTATTCGTCGGTGATCGCGCGTGAACGCCGTGGCGATTATCTTGGCGGGACTGTTCAGGTTATTCCGCATATTACCGATGCCATTAAGGAATTCGTCCAAAGCGATGCGACCGAAGATTTTGTCTTGGTTGAAATCGGCGGGACGGTTGGTGATATCGAAAGCCTGCCATTTCTTGAGGCGATCCGCCAGATGGGCAATGAACTGGGCGATGGTCGCACCATGTTCCTGCATCTGACGCTGGTGCCTTATATTCCGTCAGCAGGTGAGCTGAAAACCAAACCGACCCAGCATTCGGTGAAGGAACTGCAGTCCCTGGGGATTCAGCCTGACGTGCTGCTGTGTCGTTGTGATCGCGAAATCCCGGTTAATGAACGCCGCAAGATTGCGCGTTTCTGTAACGTCCGTGAAGCATCGGTTATCCCGGCTTATGACGTGGACAATATTTATCAGGTGCCGATCAGCTACCATAAATATGGCCTTGATAACGAAGTTCTGCATCATTTCGGCCTGCAGGCCCAGGAACCCGATCTGGGGCGTTGGGAAAATATTTGCGATATCGTGCGTAATCCCGAAGGCGAGGTTACCGTTGGTATTGTCGGCAAATATATCCAGTTGCCTGATGCCTATAAGTCATTGACCGAAGCCCTGACACATGGCGGCATTGGCAACAAGGTGCGCGTCAAGATCGAATGGATTGCATCTGACGATCTTGAAAAAGACGAAAATGTTAGCGAACGTCTCAGCAAGCTTGATGCCATTATGGTCCCGGGCGGCTTTGGCGAACGCGGTGCGGAAGGCAAAATTGCTGCTGCCCGTTATGCCCGTGAAAACAAGGTGCCGTATTTCGGGATTTGTTTTGGCATGCAGATGGCTGTTCTGGAAGCGGCCCGTAATCTGGCAGGCATCACCAATGCCTCATCGTCCGAATTTGGTCCGACGGAAGTGCCGCTTGTCGGCCTGATGACCGAATGGGCAAAGGACGGCGGCCGGGTTGAACGCCGCAGCGGCGAAGATGACCTGGGCGGCACCATGCGCCTGGGCAATTACGAGTGCAAACTGGTTGCCGGAACCCGTGCCCGCGATATTTACGGGACTGAAACGGTGCTGGAACGTCACCGTCATCGTTATGAAGTCAATGTCAATTTCCTTGAACAGCTTGAATCCAAGGGCCTGAAATTCTCGGGTCTGTCGCCGGATGGCCGTTTGCCGGAAATTGTAGAATATCCGGATCATCCGTGGTTCATTGGTGTTCAGTTCCATCCGGAACTTCGGTCACGTCCGCTGGACCCGCATCCTCTGTTCGTGTCCTATATCAAGGCTGCCAAAGAACGTAGCCGCTTGGTTTAAGACTGCCTTAACGTCCAGGGAAGTTGAAATGACCACGATTAAAACTGTCAAAGTCGGCAACATCGAATTTGCAAACGACAAGCCTTTTGCCTTGCTGGCAGGGCCTTGCGCGATTGAAAGCCGCCAGCACGCGCTGGAAATGGCAACCGCGCTTAAGGAACTGACCTCTGCCATGGGTATTGGGCTGGTTTATAAAAGCTCGTTTGACAAGGCCAACCGCACCAGCAATAAATCCATGCGTGGCGTGGGTTTAAGCGAAGGAATTGACATTTTAGGTGAGGTTAAGGACGTCACCGGTTTGCCGATTGTAACCGATATTCACTTGCCAGATCAGTGTGAAGCGGTTGCGCGCGTGGCCGATATTTTGCAGATCCCGGCCTTCCTGTGCCGTCAGACGGACCTGCTGGTGGCGGCTGCCGCGACGGGCAAGGCGATCAATGTCAAGAAGGGGCAGTTCCTTGCCCCTTGGGACATGGAAAATGTTGCCAACAAGATCGCCGAAGCCGGCAATGAAAATATCATGCTGTGTGATCGGGGAACCAGCTTTGGCTATAATACGCTGGTGACTGACTTCCGTGGACTTCCCACCATGGCCCGCCAGGGCTATCCGATTGTGTTTGACGCAACCCACTCTGTACAGCAACCAGGTGGGCAGGGCGGTACAACAGGCGGTCAGCGCGAATTTGCGCCTGTTTTGGCGCGCGCGGCTGTTTCTGTTGGTGTCGCGGCATTGTTTATTGAAACCCACGACAATCCCGACGCCGCCATTAGCGACGGACCCAATCAAATTCCTCTTGGCAAGCTTCCTGAGGTCCTTTCGGTTCTGAAGGAATTCGATGCTGTTGCGAAGGCTAATCCGGTTCGTCTGGATATGTTCGACGCAGAATAGGCTTAATACAAGATGCCGCCATATTTGTGGCGGCATTTCTTTTATGCTGTAACCGATGCGGCCCGCTGTTCGGGTCGTTCAACATGTCAGTAAGGAGAGATGTTTCGTCATGACCGCTATTATTGATATTCGCGGGCGCGAAATTCTGGACAGCCGGGGCAACCCGACCGTTGAAGTTGATGTAACCCTGGAAAGTGGCGCCTTTGGTCGGGCTGCCGTTCCGTCAGGTGCATCGACGGGCGCGCATGAAGCTGTCGAACTGCGTGATAAAGAAGATCGTTATCTTGGCAAAGGCGTGACCAAGGCTGTTTCTGCCGTTAATGGCGAAATCTTTGAAGCCCTGGCCGGTGTTGATGCCGAAGAACAAATCGAAATTGACCAGGCCATGATTGACCTGGATGGTACGGCAAACAAAAGCCGCCTGGGCGCAAACGCCATTCTTGGTGTTTCGCTTGCTGTTGCCAAGGCAGCGGCACAGGAAGCCGGTTTGCCGCTGTATCGTTACATCGGTGGGTCTTATGCCCGCACGCTTCCGGTGCCGATGATGAATATCATCAATGGTGGCGAACATGCCGATAACGCAATCGATGTTCAGGAATTCATGATCGCGCCTGTCTCGGCGGAATCGGGCACCGATGCCATCCGTATGGGTGCGGAAATTTTCCATAACCTGAAAAAGTCGCTTGCGGCAGATGGCCTGAGCACCTCGGTTGGGGATGAAGGTGGTTTTGCACCGAACATCGCCTCAACCGAAGAAGCGATCAGCTATGTCATGAAGGCGATCGAGGCTGCCGGTTATCGTCCGGGGGATGACGTTATGTTGGCGCTCGACGCTGCATCGACCGAATTCTACAAGGATGGCAAATACGTTCTGGCGGGCGAAGGCAAAACCTTTGATTCAGAAGGTATGGTCAAATACTGGGCCGAACTGGCCGGCAAATATCCGATTTTCTCGATCGAAGACGGGATGTCCGAAGATGATTGGGACGGCTGGGCTGCATTGACCCGCGAGATTGGGGATAAAATCCAGCTCGTTGGTGACGATGTGTTTGTGACTAATCCCACACGCCTGGCGAATGGTATTTCGCAGGGGGTTGCCAACTCGATCCTGGTCAAGGTTAACCAGATCGGCACCCTGAGCGAAACGCTGGAAGCCGTCGAAATGGCACACCGTGCGGGCTACACCGCGGTTATGTCGCATCGTTCCGGTGAAACCGAAGATTCAACGATTGCCGATCTTGCAGTTGCCACCAATTGTGGTCAGATCAAAACCGGCTCGCTGTCGCGTTCTGATCGTCTGGCAAAGTACAACCAGTTGATCCGTATCGAAGAACAGCTTGGTCTTGCTGCCCGTTATCCGGGCCGGACGATCGTGAAAAAATAAAATCTGTTTCCTAATCGAAACGGATGCAAAGGCCACCTGTCACGGGTGGCCTTTTTGCGTTTACGAATTGTTAACTGATCGTAAATACGGCAAGAAAAGATACCTGTTTTAAAACTCTTTTTACCTTGTTGTGTTCAAATTGGCCCAATTGATCGTGCGTTTTCATTCTCTGATATCGTAACCTTCTAAATTTACGATGAAATAACTTATGTTGTTTTATTGTCACGGTATAGGAACGTTTTTCCGGTCGGGAAATGCGTTCATTCATTAGGGCTCATTTTGAGATGTCGTCATCAGCACCGGTAGTTCGTCGGTTTCGGCAGGCCATTGCGCCGGTTTTTGCCTTTACGGTGATGGTATATTTCATCTTCCACAGTGTGGAAGGGGACCGGGGCCTGTTGGCTTATTGGTCCATGCAGGACAGGGTCACCGAGATTGTCAAACTGCGAGACGATATTCGTGCCCGACGGGAGCTTTTGGAGCAACGGGTCAAGGCATTACGTCCAGGAAGTCTCGATCCTGATCTGTTAGATGAACGGGCACGGATCATGCTGGATATGGCCAATCCTGACGACGTGATCATCTTCCATCATAACGGCTACGATCATCAATGACGTCACCCGCTTGATCTGATGGTGTTTCGCAGGCTCTGTTTGTTATGGATGTGGGCGAATGTTTCCTCTCGCATATTTGCGTTGTGAAATGACGTAGTGCTCCTGATTGTGATCTCTTAAAAGCATCGTTTTCATGTGGAAATTGGCCTCAATATGCTGGCTCTTTTCGTTGATGGCATGGGGTAAGTTGCCTTGCAAACGCGTGCAAACAGAAACCAGTTCTGTTTGCCATTCCCTGATAGCAGGGTGGATGCTAGGGGGCGCTTTTCCCTCCGGTTGCTCAGAATATCTTCCTGATTTTGGCTCTCACGTCACGACTGTAGAAGGCACTTATTGTGCCGGAACATTTTAAACCTCATTCCGATTGATGAAACAGATGAACCCTCGAGCAATTTGCATGGGGGAGGGCGGCGGCATTGCCGGGCACTGGTAGTCATGGTGATGTTATGTCGCAATAGGTGCGGGATATTGCCCCTGGAGCCTTTGATTCTGCGTTTTGTCGCGTTTGCGAAGGTGAAAATTCATTCATCAAAATTGTTTTCATAAAATCACAGCATTTGTGACGTTGGGGAAAGAGCCATTTTCAAAGGAGAGGGCCAACTGACTGATTATTCACAAAATATCATTTAGGCTCGGAAAATTACAATTAACTGAATATCGGTTTATTTATGATTGTGCATTGCAAAACAAGGTGTTAGAGGGCGCAAGATTGCTTGCTTATGTGCGTTGTTTTGAGTAGTTATTTCGGTGGTCCAATACCGAATTAAGCTGCTTTTCAAAGAAGCTTAAGCGAGCCATCCACCGGGAGGAATCATGGCGACCACAAAACGCAAACGCGCCACGACGCGCGCCGACAACCAGGCGAGCAGTGACGATCTCCTTAAATATTACCGCGACATGCTTCTGATCCGCCGTTTTGAAGAAAAGGCCGGCCAGTTATATGGTATGGGTCTGATCGGTGGTTTCTGCCACCTTTATATCGGTCAGGAAGCTGTCGTTGTTGGTATGCAGGCTGCGACATCTGGCGATGATGGTGTGATCACCAGTTATCGTGATCATGGGCACATGCTGGCCTGCGGAATGGATTCCGCTGGCGTCATGGCGGAACTCACCGGTCGTGAGGGTGGTTACTCTCATGGCAAGGGTGGCTCCATGCACATGTTCTCCAAGGAAAAGAACTTTTTTGGCGGTCACGGTATTGTCGGCGGCCAGGTTCCGCTGGGTACCGGTATTGCCTTTAACTACAAATATCGCGGCGAAGACAAAGTTTGCCTGACCTATCTGGGTGACGGTGCTGTCAACCAGGGCCAGGTTTATGAGTCTTTCAATATGGCGGCCCTTTGGAAGTTGCCGGTTGTTTATTGTATTGAAAACAACCAGTACGCCATGGGGACATCAACCCAGCGTCACTCGGCCAGCCCTGATCTTTATCTGCGCGGTGAAGCGTATGGTATTCCGGGCGAGCAGGTCGACGGCATGGACGTTTTGGCCGTCAAGGAAGCCGGCGAACGCGCCATCAAACATTGCCGCGAAGGCAACGGGCCGTTCATTCTTGAGCTGAAAACCTATCGTTATCGTGGGCATTCCATGTCTGATCCGGCGAAATACCGGACGAAAGACGAACTGGACAAGATGCGCAAGGAACATGACCCGATCGACATGGTCAAAAAGCTGTTGATCGATGCAAACATCCTTGATGAAGACGGTCTCAAAGAGATCGACAAGGAAGTTAAGGCAGAGGTCGCCAAATCGGCGGAATTTGCGCAGAACAGTCCGGAACCGGATCGGTCCGAACTGTTTACCGATATTTTGATCGAAGTCTGACCCTGACTTTGCAAAATCCGCTTTTGACCAGAAATTTTCCCGCAAAGAGGGGGAACCATGCCGATTGAAGTTTTAATGCCTGCATTGTCGCCGACAATGACCGAAGGCAAACTTGCCAAATGGAATGTCAAAGAGGGCGATACCGTCCAATCTGGTGACGTTCTTGCCGAAATTGAAACCGACAAGGCGACAATGGAAGTTGAAGCCGTCGATGAAGGCACCATTGGCAAGCTGATTGTTGACGCCGGGACTGAAAATGTCGCTGTGAATGCTGTCATCGCTTATATCCTGGAAGAAGACGAAGACGCATCTGCGCTTGATAACGTCAATCCTGGTGAGGCCAAGGCTGAACCGAAGGCTGATGACGGCGAAGAAAAGGAAGAAAAATCTTCCGAGAGCTCTTCTGCTTCCGCATCCGCAGCGCCGGTTCAGGCATCGGGCGCAATCGAGCGTGCCGAGAACGAACCGCGTGCCATGAGCGTGATGAACGAAACACGCGACGAAAAATCCTACAGCAAATTCAAAACCCAGACCGTTCGTGAAGCCCTGCGCGATGCAATGGCCGAAGAAATGCGGACCGACGAAAACGTGTTCGTCATGGGTGAGGAAGTTGCGCAGTACCAGGGTGCCTATAAGGTTACGCAGGGCCTGCTCGATGAATTTGGTGACAAGCGTGTCGTCGATACCCCGATTACCGAATATGGCTTTACCGGTCTTGGTACGGGTGCCGCCTTCATGGGGCTGCGTCCGATTGTTGAATTTATGACTTTCAACTTCGCCATGCAGGCCATTGACCACATCATCAACTCTGCTTCCAAGACGCTTTATATGTCGGGTGGTCAGTTGGGTTGCCCGATTGTGTTCCGTGGCCCGAATGGGGCAGCGGCACGCGTCGGGGCACAGCACTCGCAATGTTATGCGTCCTGGTATGCACATTGCCCGGGGCTGAAGGTGGTTGCACCTTATTCGGCGGCTGACGCAAAAGGCCTGCTGAAAGCAGCCATTCGTGACCCGAACCCGATTGTCTTCCTGGAAAACGAAATCCTGTATGGTCAAAGCTTTGAAGTGCCGGACGATGATGATTTCGTCTTGCCGATTGGCCAGGCCAAGATCGAACGTGAAGGCACGGATGTCACCATCGTTGCTTTCTCGATTATGGTGGGCAAGGCCCTGAAGGCAGCTGAAAAGCTGGCTGAAGAGGGGATCTCGGCGGAGGTTATCAACCTTCGGACCATTCGTCCGCTTGACGTTAATACGATCGTACGCTCGGTGATGAAGACGAACCGCATCGTCACCTGTGAAGAAGGCTGGCACTTTGCCGGTATCGGCGCAGAAATCGCATCGGTGATCATGGAACACGCGTTTGATTATCTCGACGCACCTGTTGCCCGTGTAACCGGCGAAGATGTACCGATGCCTTATGCGGCCAATCTGGAAGTTCTGGCATTGCCGCAGGATCAGCACATCGTCGATGCGGCCAAGGCCGTTTGCTATCGTTAAACAAAAACGGACAGGGGCTGGCGCAGTGACGCTGCTGCCACCCCGGTTCCCGGGAGATTGCATCAATGCCAGTTAAAATTCTGATGCCGGCGCTTTCGCCGACGATGACAGAAGGCACCTTGGCAAAATGGCTTGTCAAGGAAGGGGACACGGTTGAATCCGGTGATGTCCTCGCCGAAATCGAGACCGACAAGGCGACGATGGAAGTCGAAGCCGTTGATGAAGGCAAAATTGGCAAAATCGTCGTGTCGGAAGGCACCGAGGGCGTTGCCGTGAATGCCGTTATCGCATTGCTTTTGGAAGAAGACGAAGATGAATCCGCCCTTGAAGGGGCAGATACATCTGGTGCTGATGTGAGCGGTGATGCGGCAGCATCGGCACCGAAGGAAGAAAAATCCGACAGCAAGGATGTTGCTCCGGCAGCTTCCAGCGCACCGGCTTCGGGCAAAGATGGTGAACGCATCAAGGCAAGCCCGCTTGCCCGCCGTATCGCGTCCCAGGAAGGGGTGGAACTTTCGGGTGTTGATGGTTCAGGCCCGCGTGGCCGTATTGTCAAACGTGACATCGAAGCCGCCCTGAGCAACAAATCCGCTGCCAAATCTGAAGCCAAGTCTGATGCGCCTGCTGCTGCGAAAGCGGACGCACCGGCTGCAAAAGCACCGGCGGCTTCGGGCTGGAATCCGGATTTGACCGGGCTGCCTGAATATGAGGAAATTCCGAATACGTCGATGCGCAAGGTTATTGCCCGTCGCCTGACGGAATCCAAACAGCAGGTTCCGCATTTCTATCTGACCATCGATTGTCAAATCGACAACCTTCTTTCCGTGCGCAAGCAGCTGAATGAAAAAGCGACTGAAGGTGTGAAGGTGTCAGTTAATGACATGGTCATTCGTGCATCCTCGATCGCGCTCAAGCGTGTTCCGGCTGCAAATGCCATCTGGACCGATGCCGCCATCCTGCAGTGCAAGCAACAGGACATTTCCGTTGCTGTTGCCATTGATGGTGGCCTGATCACGCCGGTTATCCGCAATGCGGGTGGCAAGGGACTTGCCGAAATCTCGACCGAGATGAAGGCCCTGGCGGCCAAGGCGCGTGATGGCAAGCTGCAACCCCAGGAATTCCAGGGCGGGACGTTCTCTGTCTCCAACCTTGGCATGTTTGGCATCAAGGACTTTGCGGCCATCATTAACCCGCCGCAGGGTTGTATCCTGGCCGTTGGTGCCGGTGAACAGCGCCCGGTCGTTAAGGATGGCGCCCTTGCGATTGCCACCGTCATGAGCTGCACGCTGTCGGTTGACCATCGTGTGGTTGATGGTGCCGTTGGTGCCGAATTTATGGCCGAATTCAAGAAGCTGATCGAAGATCCGTTAAGCATGCTGCTTTAAGGACAGGTTGAGCGGGGGCTTTAAAAAGTCCCCGTAAGCTTTTGAATGATATATCTGTCTGCGAAATCAGTCAGATTAAGGAGATGCAAAATGGCGGATAATAATTTCGACCTTATTGTGATTGGCGCGGGCCCTGGTGGTTATGTAACGGCCATCCGTGCCGCCCAGCTTGGCCTGAAAACAGCTGTCGTTGAGCGCGAACATCTTGGTGGTATCTGCCTGAACTGGGGCTGTATTCCGACCAAGGCGCTGCTGCGCTCGGCTGAAGTCTATCGCAATATGATGCACGCCAAAAACTATGGTCTGTCCTGCGAAAAACCTTCCTTTGATTTTGATGCCGTTATCC
This sequence comes from Thalassospira sp., assembly GCA_050299455.1. Lineage (GTDB taxonomy): Bacteria > Pseudomonadota > Alphaproteobacteria > Rhodospirillales > Thalassospiraceae > Thalassospira. The sequence continues at coordinate 34,101 of JBNKVZ010000001.1, read as the reverse complement.
AGCGTTCACGCGGCGTGTCAAAGCAGCTTTCTGGTGGTGTTGGTCATTTGTTGAAAAAGAACAAAGTGACCGTCATTAATGGCGAAGCCAAGTTCGATGGCCCGAAAAAGATCAATGTCGAAGGCAAGGACAAAGGCACCTACACCGCAAAGCACTACATTATTGCGACGGGTGCCCGGGCGCGCGCACTGCCGGGCCTGGAGGCTGATGGCAAGGTTGTCTGGGACTACAAAAAAGCGATGACACCCGACAAAATGCCGAAAAGCCTGGTTGTTGTCGGCTCTGGTGCGATCGGCATTGAATTTGCCAGCTTCTATCACACGATGGGGGCCGAGGTGACTGTGGTGGAAATCATGCCGCAGATCATGCCGGTTGAAGACAAGGAAATTGCCGGTTTGGCGCAAAAGATGATGACCAAGGACGGGATGAAAATCCTGACCGAAGCCAAGGTCGCCAATCTGAAGCGCAATGCCGACAATGTCGTTGTCACGATTGAAACCAAAGACGGCAAGAAGCAGGAATTGACGGTTGATCGTGTGATTTCTGCTGTTGGTGTTATCGGAAATACCGAAAACCTTGGGCTTGATACCACCAAGGTCAAGGTTGATCGCAATGTGATTGGCACGGACGAGTTTTCCCGCACGGCAGAACCGGGCATTTATGCCATTGGTGACGTTGCCGGTCCGCCGATGCTGGCCCATAAGGCCGAGCATGAAGGCGTGATTTGTGTTGAAAAAATCGCTGGCGTCAAAGGCGTTCATCCGATTGATCCGCGCAAAATTCCGGGTTGCACCTATTGCCATCCGCAGGTCGCCAGTGTCGGCCTGACCGAGGCAAAAGCCAAGGAAGCCGGTTACGACGTCAAGGTTGGTAAATTCCCCTTCATTGGCAATGGCAAGGCAGTTGCCTTGGGCGAAGCAGAAGGTCTGGTCAAAACCGTTTTTGATGCCAAGACTGGTGAATTGCTTGGCGCGCACATGGTGGGTACGGAAGTTACCGAACTGATCCAGGGCTTTGTTGTGGCAATGGGCCTTGAAACGACCGAGGAAGACTTGATGCATACCGTCTTCCCGCATCCGACCCTGTCGGAAATGATGCATGAGTCGGTTCTTGATGCCTATGGCCGTGCAATCCACTTCTAAGCTACTATATTGCCAATACGGCAGGTCTCTGTGACGATCTGTCGTATCGGCTATGTCGAATGTCGGTTTGACAATTTGGCGGGAGGGCGGCACATTGCCGCCCGTTCCACCCTTCGGAGGTTTAAATGTCCACGACGCGCAACGAGGTGCGAGCTGTTCGGCACCCTGAAAAGCAAAAGAACCCGGATCGCCCTTCAGGCCGCAAGCCGGAATGGATTCGCGTTAAGGCACCCACCTCGAAGGGGTATCAGGAAACGCGTGATCTTGCGCGTGGCCTGAAGCTGCATACGGTTTGCGAAGAGGCTGCCTGCCCGAATATCGGGGAATGCTGGCAGAAAAAACACGCATCCTTCATGATCATGGGCGACACCTGCACCCGTGCTTGCGCGTTTTGTAACGTCAAGACCGGCATGCCAAATGCGCTTGACCCGTTTGAGCCGGAAAATCTGGCAATGGCGGTTGCCGACATGGACCTTAATCATGTTGTGATTACCTCGGTTGACCGTGATGATCTTGCCGATGGCGGGGCAACCCATTTTGCCCGCGTGATTGAAGCCATCCGTCATAAATCGCCGGAAACCACGATTGAAATTCTGACGCCGGACTTCCGAGATAAACCGGGGGCGGTTGAAATTGTCGCCAAGGCGCGTCCCGATGTGTTTAACCACAATCTGGAAACCGTGCCGCGGCTTTATCCGTCCATTCGTCCGGGGGCCCGTTTTTATCAGTCGTTGCGGATCCTTGATCGGGTCAAGCAGATTGATCCGACGATCTTTACCAAGTCCGGTCTGATGGTCGGTTTGGGGGAACAGCGCCACGAACTTAGCCAGGTGATGGATGACCTGCGGGTTGCCGATGTCGATTTTTTGACAATTGGTCAATATTTGCAGCCGACCCTGAAGCATGCACCGGTGGACCGTTTCGTCACCCCTGATGAATTCAAGGAATATGCCTCGATGGCGCGTGCCAAGGGCTTTTTGATGGTTGCCTCAACACCGCTGACGCGGTCTAGCTATCATGCGGATCGTGATTTTGAGGAAATGCGCGCAGCGCGTGAAAAGAAATTGGCCGCCAGTGCAAAGCCGAGCGCTGCTGAATAAGCAGCGCCGATTTGCAATTACTTTACCGTTCACACCCGTAGGAGTTTCCTTTGCCGACGCATGCGGAGCGCAGAAAGCTGCCCTATACGCCGGAACAGTTATTCGATCTCGTGGCTGACATCGATTCCTATTCTGAGTTTCTGCCCTGGTGTGCCGCATCACGGGTGCGTAGACGTGACGGCAATGAACTACACGCCGATCTTGTGATCGGTTTCAAGATGTTCCGCGAGAAATACACATCGAAGGTCACGCTGGATCGTCCTCAGCGGATCGATGTTGAATACCTTCAGGGGCCGTTCAAATATCTTAATAATCATTGGGAATTTGCACCATCCGAGGATGGCGGCACTTTGCTGGATTTTTACGTGGATTTTGAATTCAAATCCGCCATTTTGCAGAAAATGATCGGTATGGTTTTTAACGAAGCGGTCAAATTAATGGTCGGTTCTTTTGAAAGCCGCGCCCGTCAGATTTATGGCGACAATGGTATTGCATCTTCCCGCATTTCATAATTTTTAAGGCCCGTGATCGAATTTTATGGGAAGAAGGGCGTCAAAATCAGGTCGGTATCGTTTGATCTGTACCGTGTGATTTCAGCATTTCCCGGATCATGTCGAACGCTGTAAGGATCGTTTGTCGTCTTACGGCGTGACGATCACCGCTAAAAACGTGCGATTGATGCAGGGTAGGGCGATCAGACGCCGCACTGCCGAAATGAACCAGCCCAACCGGTTTTTCGTCACTGCCGCCACCTGGCCCTGCAATACCGGTAACAGCGACTGTCAGGGTGGCCAGCGGGCTGTGGCGTAGGGCACCTTCGGCCATGGCGCGGGCAACGGGCTCTGATACCGCTCCAAATTCGGCCAGCATATCACCCGGAACGCCAAGCATGGCCATTTTGGCCTCGTTTGAATAGGTGATGAAACCGCCATCGACAACGCTGGAGCTGCCGTCAACTGCAGTCAGGCAGCCGCCAATCAAACCGCCGGTGCAGCTTTCTGCTGTTGCAAGTTTTTCGCCGTACCGTCGGCAGAGGTGAAGGATATCGCGCGCCGCATCAAGTATTTCAGGCTCGGGGATCATTTTAGAAAACCTCCTGCGAGATGGACAATACCCAAAAGGACGACCATGCCAAAGGCCGCGGCAAAAATATCGTCCAGCATAATGCCAAATCCGCCGCCCACACGACGATCAACCCAGCGAATGGGCCAGGGTTTTAAAATATCGAAGAAGCGAAATACTACGAAAGCCAGCAGCACCCAGACGATATCCATAAGGCCAAAGGACAGGGGAAGCGGCAGCAGGCACAGCCATTGTCCGGCGACCTCGTCGATCACAATTTCACCAGGATCGTGAATACCGATCATTTTGCTATAGGAATCAGAAACAAAAACACCATAAATAAAGACAATGGCCGTTGCGATCAGAAGTCCTGTGTTGCCGCTTGTTGCGATTAGCAGCCAGCCAAACGGCAAAGCTGCAAGGGAACCCGCTGTGCCGGGGGCCTTGGGAAACTTGCCACTGTAAAACCAGGTGGCGGACGCGGTTATAATGACTTGGTTAAGACGCATAACACTTTCGCATATGGCTAATGGATATGACTATTTGACTTATATAGCCAATTGGCGGATAGGCGAGGTTTTTTGGAGTTAAAGAAGCGTTAACGTGCTTGCCACGTTGCTGTCGAGCAGGTAGCGTGACTTTATTGGTTCTTGGGATAAACGTCAGCATCAATCGGGGGGTTCCGGCTTTGATGTTGAAAATGAGACATAAAGAAATAAAGGTGCATCCGGATATATGTCGGTGGTGGGACGGTTAAAAGTTATAATTGAAAAATGGTTTCCGGACAGAGAAATTCTTGTTCGCTCTAATGATTCTGTCACGCAGGTTCGGCTGGGACGTCGTCGGCAATTGGTTGTTGGTCTTCTTAGTGCGTCGGCAATTGTGTGGACTGTTTCGGCAACGGGCGTTGGTTACTATTTCAGTCATCGGCTTGATATGCGCGAAGAACAGCTTTTTCGCAGCGAAATGGCCTATAGCGAATTGGTTAACAGGGTTGCCGAAAGCCAGAAGAAGTTTAGCGAAATTACCTCTCAGATGGAGGATACGCACCATAATTTGCTGAGCATGGCGGAAAAGAACCTGAAATTAAAGGCGCGTGTTCAGGATTTTAGTCTGAAACTGGCTGACAGTGAGAAGGAAAAAGGGCGTATTTCATCGCTACGCTCTTCGATGGATAATCAGATGAATGCGCTTGGCCAGCAGATTGACGGTTTAACCAATCGCAATATTGCGCTGCGCGATGAACTGGAAACCGTTGAAATGGTTATGACCCGTGTGATGCGGGAACGTGATCAGGCAATTTCACGCTCGAAAGACCTTCAGGGCGAACTGGCCGTGGCGCATCAACGGATAACGGATCTGCATACAGTGCAAAAACAGGCGCTTGAGCGGGTTGCGGCACATGCGGGGTCATCTATTGCCGATTTGAAATCGGTTTTGAAGATGACCGGGGTTCCGATCAAGGAACTGACCGGTGATGCGTTGACGGGCGATGTCAAACGGGTGCTTGAGGCTGGTGTCGGCGGGCCGTTCATCCAGTTTGAACCGGAAACGCCGGAAGACGAGTTATTTATGAATGCGGCTTTGGCGGTTGGCAATCGGATGGACCAACTGGCAAATCTTCAGAAAGTGATCAATCGTTTACCCTTGGGGGAGCCGACGGAGAATTATTACGTTTCGAGCAAGTTTGGCAAACGTAAGGATCCTTTTAACGGCAAATGGTCTTTTCATTCCGGAGCCGATTTGGCTGCACCAATGAAAACACCTATTTTTTCTACCGCACCTGGTGTGGTGACGCGTGCTGGCTGGGCGGGCGGCTATGGCAAAATGGTCGAAATTGACCACGGACATGGCCTCAAAACCCGTTACGGCCATCTCCTGAAGGTCCTCGTAAAGAAGGGCCAGAAAGTTAAATATCAAGATGAAATAGCGCTGATGGGAAGTACGGGCCGAAGTACAGGAAGTCATGTTCATTATGAGGTTCTGCTACACGGTAAGCAGATAGATCCCATCAAGTTCATAAAGGCGGGACAGTATGTTTTCAAAATCAAGCAAGACAGCGAGCACAAATAACACAAATGCCTCTTCGTCTTCTGCAAAGGCAGGGGGGCTCTCAGTCATTAGTTCCGATCTTCGGATTTCGGGAGATCTGGTATCCGAGGCTGATGTACAGGTCGATGGATTTGTCGACGGAGATATCCGCACACGTAACCTGACCATTGGTCAACATGGCGAAGTGCGCGGTGAAATCATTGCGGACAAGGTTCGGGTTTGCGGAAAAATAACCGGCCAGATCAGGTCTAAAGACGTTTCGTTGGCGGAATCCGCCAAGGTGATTGGCGATATTCTGCATGAGACCCTGTCCATCGAACCCGGTGCACATCTTGAAGGGCACTGCCGGCGGATCGAAAACGTGGAAGAGGGCGGCTTGACGGTTATTCAAGCCGGCAAGATTGTCGCTTCAAACGTGAAAAAAGAAGTGTAAGGCACTATTTTTCCAACACTTTTCGATATCTGTTCGTGGTATAAAGTGGAAGCCATATGGTACAGAGACATCGTTAAAACAGCCAGGTCGCATGTGTGCAACCTGGCTGTTTTTATGGGCACTATATCGATATTTGGTAATGTGACGTCATGCCGCCTTGCCTGTTAGGGGTAACAGGCCGTCAAGCCCGTTTAACGTTACATCCGCCTGGTATGACAGAGGGTCCGCGGGCAGGGCACCACGGTTGATCCAGGCTGTTTTGAAACCAAAATGTCCGGCCCCGGCAATATCCCAGCCATTTGACGACTGAAATGAAATGTCACCTGCATCGAGTTCGAGTTTCTCGGCCGCCATTTGGTAAACACTGGGGTGGGGTTTGTAGATGCGTATGTCGTCAACACACAATATTTCGTCAAAAAGCGGTAAAATACCCGATGATTTTGCTGCTGATATCAGCATATGCCGTGCCCCGTTAGACAGGATTGCCAGCTTGTGGCCGTTATCTTTCAGGGCTTGCAGGCTTTGCTTGACCTCCGGAAAGGTATCTAGCGACAGATAGGTTTCCATGAGGTTCGAACGCAATATCGGGTCATTTTTGCCAAATGCCGCCATTGCATAATCCAGCGCATCGCCCGTGACGTTCCAGAAGTCTGAAAAATCGCCCATCAGGCTCCGCAGCCATGTATATTCCAGTTGCTTGCGGCGCCACAGTTCCGAAAGTTTTTCGGCTTCGTCCCCAAGGTTCTCCTGACAGCGTTTGACGGCGGAATTCACATCAAACAATGTTCCGTAAGCATCGAACACAAAGGCGCGGCAGGAAGAGATAGCGGATTCAGTCATTTGGTCAGGCCTCGTTTTCTGTCACCTGAATTTTAGGTGTCATTTAAACTGCAATTGGCAAGCCTTCAGGCATAGAAGATCAGGCTCTATTCTATTTTTGTGATTTCTTTGTCGGTTGTATGGATTTATCGACCGTTGCAGCGTTTTCCCGGCTCATGGCAATTTCATCACGGGCAAAGCGACGGCGATAGACATAGGTGCCTTCCATAACGCGCTGAACATAATTGCGCGTTTCCTTATACGGAATCATCTCGATCCAGTCGATCGGGTCCACGTCGGGGTCGCGTGGATCGCCATATTCGTTGATCCATTCCTTAACCCGCGACGGACCGGCATTATAGGATGCAATCGTCAAAATTTCGGCACCATTCCAGCGATCCAGCAATTTGGACAAATATTGCCGCCCCAGCTGAACATTAAAGCCAGGGTCTTCGGTCAGACGGCTAACGCTGTAGGACAGGTTTAAATGAGCTGCCATTCGCTTTGCCGTTGCAGGCATAAGCTGCATCAGACCGCGCGCGCCGGCATAGGAAATTGCGCCCGGATTAAACAGGCTTTCCTGGCGCATGATCGCATGTACCAGACCCGGATCAGGGTCATGGCCACCCGGCACCAGATCATAAACGGGGTAGGCGGCATCAAGGTAACCACCCCCAGAACGAATGCCGCGCTTTGCGGCAATCACGGCCAGGTCGGTACGGCCATATTCCGAGGCAAGCCCGGTCGCCATTGCCAGCATTTCCGGGCTGTCAGCCTGGTCCACCAGCGCCATGATAAAGGGACGGATGATATTGCCGAGGCCCATATCCCCCAATTCGCGAGAGACCTTGGTCAGTTCATTGTTTTCAAAACGTTTGCGTTGTTCCGCAGTCGGATGTGCCTGTTCCACCTGGTAATGGACAGCACCGCCCAGTTCGTCATTTGCAAGCTGGCCATAGAAGGTGTGGGCATGGTCTGCGGCAAGATGGAACCATTTATTTGCCCGCTCATGATCACCCATGGCCTTGCAGGCGCGTCCGGCCCAATAGGCCCCGCGCGACTGGCTAATGGGATATTGCACCACATCATACAGGTTTTGGAAATGTTGCAGGGCAATTTGCGAGTCGCCTAAAAATTCAAGCGCGATCCAGCCCGCCAGCCATTCGGCACCGGCAATATCGGCCGGTTCGGTTTGCCCGTGATTGGCGACCAGCCGATAGGCATCGGTAATGTATCCTTCTTGCAGCGCACGACGCGCCAGGATCGCTTTTTCCGTCCACCAGTATTCCGGGCGGATCGAAATGTAGGCCAGATCATTTGCCTTGTGCAGCAAAAGGTCACGCGCCGCTTTATCGTCGCCATTAATGCGCCGCCAGCGCACCTGCTCATACATCAGGCCGGGATTATTGCGGTATTTTTGCGGAACACTTTTAAGGATTGCATCGATATCACGTTTGCGTTCGCGCAGTGCAAGGCGGGCTTTGGCAAGCTTCTGATAATCGGTATTAACATATTTCATCATCCGATGGGCAGGATGTGTTCGGCCTTCCCAAAGCAACCGGTCCAGGCGTGCTTCCTGTGTTGCCTCGTCAATATATTTTCCATATCGGTCGATAAAGCGCTTTGCCTGGCCGGTGCCGAAATCCTCGTTGATCCAGCTATGGTGAATTAGGGCAATGGCTGCATCTTTTTCACCAACCGACAAAAGGGCGGAAATCTGCCGTGTTGCGCCATCTGCTGTGACAGGGGCGGAGCGTTTGAACCACGCCAGAATTTCAAAATCCGGGACGGCATCTGTCATGGCCTCTTCGGCGCGCTGGCGCAGCAGGGCCTGACTGGGCCATTTGGGGTTGGCATCGATAAATGATGTAATTTCGGCAAACGAGCGATTGGAATTGGGGCTGATCAGCCACATCCATTCAATGGCTTTTTGTAAAAGCGGATCGTCAAAGGATGGAAGCAGATCGGTAACGTTTTTCGTATCCCCCTTTTCCAGGGCATCGAGAAAAACATTCAATTTTGCCCGGCTGATTTTGGAAAAAGCCGGTGAAGGAGGTGCCAGAACAAGCGGGGATGGCGCCGGCGTTGCCGCGCGTGCCGAGCTAGAGTAGCCGCCAGCTGTGATAAGCCAGGCTGCGCCAAAGGTTGCTGCATAAGCAGAAAACCGGCGGAAATTGATATTCGCCATCGAAAAATCCCTCATGCCTCAGGGCGGAAATTGCGCTCAAGACGGTTGGTATTATGGCAGCGAAACCGACAAAAGCCAAACAGTGACAAAACAATTCGTTCTGATGCTTGCGATAGGCGTGAAGTACCGCTATTTTCGCGACGCTTTTTAATCCGCATTACGATTTGGAGACATCGATGTTTAAAGGTTCGATACCTGCTTTGATTACACCGTTCACCACGGACGGAGTAATCGACGAAAAAGCGTTCCAGTCTTTTGTGGATTGGCAGATAAAACAGGGCTCAAACGGGGTCGTTCCGGTTGGGACCACGGGCGAGTCACCGACTTTGAGCCATGCCGAGCATCATCGCGTTGTTGAATTGGCGCTTGAAGTTGCAAAGGGGCGTGTCCCGGTGATTGCCGGTACGGGGTCAAACTCAACGGTTGAGGCCGTTTCGCTGACGCGCCATGCCCAAAATGCGGGTGCTGATGCCGCCCTTGTTGTGACACCTTATTACAATAAGCCCACACAGGCTGGCCTGCTGGCGCATTTCAAGGCCATTCACGATTCGACCGATATTCCGATTATTATTTATAATATTCCGGGCCGGTCGGTGATTGATATGACCGTTGCCACAATGGCGGAACTGGCAAAATTGCCACGGATTGTTGGCGTTAAGGACGCGACCAGTGATCCGGAACGTCCGGCCATGATGCGTATTGCAGCCGGGCCTGATTTTTGCCAGCTTTCGGGCGAAGACGGGTCTATTGTGCCGTTCCTGGCGCAGGGTGGGCATGGGTGCATTTCTGTCACGGCGAATATTGCCCCCCGGTTGTGCGCTGATTTGCATGCCGCCTGGCGTGACGGGAACATCGCCAAGGTTCAGGAGTTGAACTATCGGCTGATGCCGGTTCACAAGGCAATGTTCTGCGAGGCCAATCCGGGCCCGGTAAAATATGCGGCATCGCTTTTGGGACTTTGCACGGCGCAAATGCGCCTGCCGATGGTTGAAATTGCTGACGACTCCAAACGCCGCGTTGAAACCGCACTGAAATCTGCCGGTATTCTTTCCTGATGATCAGGGGCCGGCCAACAAGTTTTTGATATGGCTGCAAAAAAAGAGAACAGCAACAATAAATTGGTGGCGCAAAATCGCCGGGCCCGTTTTGATTATTTCCTGTTGGAAACATTCGAGGCGGGGCTGGCCCTGCGCGGCACCGAGGTAAAATCACTTCGCGATGGCAAGGGGAACATCCAGGAATCCTATGCTGAACCGAAGAACGGGGAAGTGTGGCTGATTAACGCCTATATCCCCGAATATCAGAGCAAAATGCCCTTTGGGCATGAAGAACGTCGCCCGCGTAAATTGCTGCTGCATAAACGTGAAATCGCCAAGATGTCCGATGCCGTTAATAAAAAGGGCACGACATTGGTGCCGGTGAAAATCTATTTCAATGAGCGCGGGATTGCGAAGCTGGAACTTGCGATTGCCGAAGGTAAACGCAAGGCTGACAAACGCGAAACCATCAAGGAACGTGACTGGCAGCGCGACAAGGCACGCATTCTTCGTGATCATGGATAATATGCCGCGTCCTTATTGTTCATGAAGGTGTGATCCGTAAGCAAGACCGGAAAATATAAAATGGTGCAGACATGGTGAACGTGTCTGTGCCATTTTTCGTATCAGTCAGGCAGGAGGAAACAGGACATGGTCGAAACGTTTTCGGGTGCCATTCGCGAAAAGCTGATTGCAGCCAAACAGCAATGGGCGGAAAAAGGCCGGCTGATTACGGGAAAGCATGATATCAATCGTGAAAATCGCTTGCCGCCCGGCCAGCGCGAAGTTCAGGATTGGCCGGTGCTGGACCTTGGCATTACCCCGCATGTTGATCCGTCAAGCTGGACATTATCCATTGGCGGTGAAGTGGAAAATCCGGTTTCCCTGACGATGGCGCAGTTTCTGGATCTGCCAGCCTTTTACGATAAAAGCGACATTCATTGTGTTACCTCGTGGTCGCGTTACGATAATCACTGGCAGGGTGTTTCAGCCTTGGAACTGGCCCGTTTGGTATGCCCAACGGAAAAGGCCAAATATGTGCTGTTTACCGCCCATGACGGGTACACAACCAATGTGACATGCGATCAATTTCTTGATGACGATGTGTTGCTGGCGCATCATTGGCAGGACAAGCCCCTGACCGACGAACATGGCGGACCGGTCCGGGTGATTATTCCGAAATTGTATTTCTGGAAAAGCGCAAAATGGGTGCGTCAAATAACCTTTTCGGCCACCGACAAGCCGGGTTTCTGGGAAACGCGCGGCTATCATAATGATGCTGATCCCTGGACCGAACAGCGTTATAGCTAAAGGGCTGATGCCCCAAACCTTGTATGAGAGGTGCGATATGTGGTTACGCGTAAGAAACTGGTTGTTTGTTGCTGGCGTCATTGTTGCCGGAACGGCCCCCGCCACAGGAGGCGAAATGACAAGTGCTTATGATTTTGACTTTCAGTCCATCGATGGTGGCGAATTACCGTTGAAATCGTTTGCCGGTAAGGCTGTTTTGATTGTGAATACAGCATCTTTTTGTGGTTTCACGCCGCAATATGACGGGTTGGAAAACCTGTGGCAGAAACGCCAGGATGAAGGACTTGTTGTCTTGGGCGTGCCCTCTGGTGACTTTGGCGGGCAGGAATACAAGGATAATCAGGAAATCGCCGATTTCTGTACCACCAGCTTTAATATCGATTTTCCCATGACCACGCGCCAGTCCGTTCGTGGGGAGGCCGCGCATCCATTTTATAAATGGGCCCGGGATGAACTTGGCCCTGAACAGGCACCAAAATGGAATTTTCACAAATACCTGGTCGGGCGGGATGGCCAGTTGCTGGCGAGTTTTCCAAGTTCCGTCACGCCAGATAACGAAAAACTCCAGCAGGCCATTAGCAGCGCATTGGCAAAGAAATAGCGTTGCCTGTGCCTTTCATGCGGCGTTGGTTTATCGCCGACCGTCGGTTATATCAAGAAAGGCAAGCCCGTATTGATCGAGCTTTTTGGCACCAACACCGTTAATGGCGGCCATTTCGTTTAAGCTGCGTGGCTTGAATTTGACCATTTCCGACAATGTCCGGTCATTAAAAATGACATAGGGCGGCACATTTTGTTCCTGTGCCAGTTCCCGGCGCAGTCGTCTTAGGGCCTCCCACATTTCGCGGTCGCTTTCGTCCTCGAAAAAGGTATCAAAGTCGCGCAGGCGTTGGGTTGTCGCACGTTTGCGTTCGCTGGCGTCAAGTCGCATTTCCACAACCTTTTCGCCACGTAGAACCGGGCGGGAATCTTCGGTCAGATAGACGCCGCCGTGCCCTTCTTCGTCGACTTGCAGATAGCCCATTGCCAGCAATTGGCGAAAGACAGAGCGCCATTGTGGTTGGGCAATGTCTTTTCCCAATCCGTAAACGCTGGTTTTGTCATGTCCGTTTTGGCGGATTTTTTCGGTATTGCGGCCCATCAGAACTTCAATCACATGGGCCGGACCAAAACGTTGTCCGGTGCGGTAAACCGCCGAAAGGGCCTTGCGGGATGCGTCTGTTGCATCCCATGTATCCACAGGTTCCAGGCAGGTGTCACAATTGCCGCATGGCTTGGTATCGGTTTCGCCGAAATAGGATAAAATCACCTGCCGACGGCATTTCGTGGTTTCGGCAAGGCCGATCAACGCATCGAGCTTACGTTGTTCAATGCGTTTTTGGGCATCGGGCGCGTCTGATCCTGCCAGCATGCCGCGAATGGAAACAATGTCGGACAGGTCATAACTCATCCAGGCATTGGCGGGCAGGCCGTCACGCCCGGCGCGGCCGGTTTCCTGATAATAGGCTTCCATGCTTTTTGGCAGGTTCAGGTGGGCAACAAATCGTACATTTGGTTTGTCGATACCCATGCCAAAGGCCACGGTCGCACAAATGATCAGGCCTTCTTCCCGTAAAAAACGGTCCTGATGGAGTTGCCGCATTTCCTGCGATAGTCCGGCATGATAGGGCAGGGCCGGGCGACCATTGTCGGTCAGCCATTGGGCAACATCTTCGGTTTTCCGGCGCGACAGGCAATAGACAATGCCGGCATCTTCGGGATGTTCACGGTTAAGAAAAGACAGCAGGCGTTGTTTGCTGTTGCCTTTGGTTTCAATGCGATAGGTAATGTTTGGCCGGTCAAACCCGGTCAGGAAACATCGGGCTTCGGTCAGGTGCAGGTTTTCGGCGATATCTTTGCGCGTTGGCGCATCGGCCGTTGCCGTTAAGGCGATGCGCGGAACATGCGGGAAGCGGGTGGGCAGTAGGTCAAGCTTGCGATATTCCGGCCTGAAATCATGTCCCCATTGCGAAACGCAGTGGGCTTCATCGATGGCAAATAGCGAAATGCTGATACGATCAAGAAGGTTTAAGAAGCGGTCGGTGGCAAAGCGCTCTGGCGCGACATAAAGAAGATCAATATCCCCCTCAATCGCGCGCATCTCGACCTCGCGGGCAAGGTCTGGCGACAGGGTTGAATTGATATAGGCTGCCTTGATGCCCAATTGTGTCAGCGCATCAACCTGGTCTTTCATCAGGGCGATCAAGGGTGAGACGACAATTGCCGTGCCATGCCGGCACAGGGCCGGAATTTGATAGCATAGCGATTTACCGCCACCGGTTGGCATCAGAACCAGGGCGTCGTTGCCCGCAATGACATTGTCAATGATCTCGGCCTGTAACCCGCGAAAACTGTCATATCCGAACACATCTTTTAACACCTGCTGCGGTGACTTGGCAGCAGGGGCATCTGTTGATGTCGGGAAATCGAAGTCGTTAAAGAGTAACGGGTCAGACAATGTTAACAATCCAGATGGGTTCGGATGTCGGCAAAGACGTTTTCAAACATCTCTGGTGTCAGGCGATAGGTTTGGGTGTTGTAGCGCGAACAGTGATAGCTATCAAACAATGTCAGGCCATTTTCCAGCCGATGCTGTGCACCGTGGGCAAATTTAAACGCCGAAAGTTTGATGCCAAAGGTCTTGAGCATGGCCTGATGGGCGATTTGTCCCAGGCATAAAATGCCTTTCAGGTTTTCCATCGCCTCGATTTCGCTGATCAGAAAGGGCCGGCAGGTATTTGCCTCGGGTCCTGTCGGTTTATTTTCTGGCGGCACGCATTTTACGGCATTTGTGATGCGGCAATCGATCAGTTCAAGGCCATCATCGGGGCGTTTGTCATACGTGCCCCGGGCAAAGCCGAATTTTCCCAATGTCGCGTAAAGCAGGTCACCGGCGTAATCGCCGGTAAAGGGGCGTCCTGTTGCATTTGCCCCCTTCAGGCCCGGTGCCAATCCAACGATCAGCAGGCGGGCAGACAGGGGGCCAAAGGGGCGAACAGGGCCATTGTAAAATTCCGGGAACTTGGCCTGGTTGGCATGACGGAATTCGACAAGACGCGGGCATAAGGGGCAATCTTTTGCCGGTTCTAAAAATTCAGTCATAACGGACCTGAAATTGGTTCTGACGGGGCGGCACTTAACGATCAATCGAAATCGATTTCGTCCAGGTTCGGGTGAATAGGATGATCGTCAATATCGCCAAGATCGGGGTGATCGTCATCGCGGCGCTGCTGGACCTTGCGGGCAATGGTGCCTTCAAGTTCGGTCAGTTCAATGAAATTGTCAGCCTGGCGGCGCAATTCATCGGCCACCATGGGCGGATTGGACTTGACCGTTGAGACAACGGTTACACGAACCCCTTTGCGCTGAACGGCATCAACCAAACGGCGGAAATCACCATCGCCAGAGAAAATAACAACATGATCAAGATGTTGGGCCATTTCCATGACATCGATGGCAAGTTCGATATCCATGTTACCCTTGATCTTGCGTCGTCCGGCAGCGTCCGTGAATTCCTTGGTCGGTTTTGTGACCATCGTATAGCCGTTGTAATCCAGCCAATCAACAAGCGGACGTATGGGGGAGTATTCCTGATCTTCAATCAAAGCGGTATAATAAAAAGCGCGAATAAGTTGACCCTTTTGGGCAAAAAGATCGAGTAAGCGTTTGTAATCAATATCAAAACCAAGTGCGCGGGCCGCTGCATACAAATTCGAGCCATCAATAAACAGCCCGATCCGTTCCTGCGGGTAAAAAATCATTCGTAAATATCCTTAAATAGCGTTTTAAAATGTGTACTTTGAAAATACTGACCCCTGTTTTACATCGCAAGTTCCGGCAAAGAAAGAACCAAATTGTCGTAGACAGCCAGAATGCCGTTCCGTAAACAGACGCCTTGTGTTTGAACCTGCATATAAGGTGTGCCCAAGGTGACATTCCAGCCCGAAGCAGAAAAAGTTGCGACATCGTCTGATACTGCTGTTTTGATTGCCGTTGGGGCAAATTTGCCGACAGAGCGGTTTGGCCCGCCCGCAGCCGCCGTGCAGGCCGCCATCAAGGCGCTTGATGATATGGCGGGGCTGGCTGTGGTGGCTGTGTCCTCATTTTATGAAACGGCACCGGTGCCGATTTCTGACCAGCCATGGTATGTAAATGCCATTATCCGGGCTGAAACAACATTGCCGCCCCATGATCTTTTAGCACATTTGCACGAGATTGAGGCGGGTTTTGGCCGGGTGAGGGTCAAACGGAACGAAGCCCGGGTTCTTGACCTTGATCTTGTGGCCTATGGCCGGGTCGAAGTCAGTGACGAAGGGGGACTGGTTGTGCCGCATCCGCGCTTGCATGACCGTGCCTTCGTGCTTTTGCCGTTGCGCGATGTTGCGCCAGACTGGGTGCATCCGGTTTTACATAAAACGGTGAGCGAACTGATTGATGCCTTGCCTGATGGACAGGAAATCCGCCGGATGGAAGTGGATTGATCCTGCTTGATGCGAAATATTACCTGAAACCGCAGAATGATTGAAAAAATCACAGGTCCTGCTGTGGTTTGGTGTTGCAACATATATCCGTCGGTCTTATAAAGATCGGTCTGGATACCTATTCTTTTGCTGGAGAAATTTATGGCGCGCGTTACCGTCGAAGATTGCGTTGACAAGATTCCCAATCGCTTCGAGCTCGTGATGCTGGCAGCTCAGCGTGCACGCAACATTTCGGCAGGGGCAGAACTGACCGTTGATCGTGACAACGACAAAAATCCTGTTGTTGCCTTGCGCGAAATTGCCGAAGTCACCGTTAATTTTGATGACCTTCGCAACGGCATGATTCAGGGCCTTCAACGTCATGTTGAAACCGAAGAGCCCGAAGACGTTGAAGATGAATTCGGTCCCAAGCTGATGGCTGAGGCAATTGAAGAGTTTGCTCCGATTGCAGCAGCGACCGCACCTTCGGAAGAAGATGAATAATCTTTCTTAGTGCGTTGAAAATCATGATTTAATAAAAAAGAGCTGCGGATTTTTATTCCGTGGCTTTTTTTTGTGCCATTTGTACTATCTTCTATATATGTGATTGTTTGAATGAGAACCGGGTTGGGAGTCGATCCTGAATGATGCGTCAATATGAACTGGTGGAACGGGTCAAGGCATATGATGCAGATGCACGTGAGGCACTGCTTAATAAAGCCTATGTATATGCCACCCAAAAACACGGTTCTCAAAAGCGGGCCAATGGGGATCCGTATTTTTCGCATCCGATCGAAGTCGCCGGCATTCTGACGAACTATAAGCTCGATTGTGACACGATCATAACCGCGTTGTTGCATGACACCCTCGAAGACACCGATGCCACGCCAGAAGAGATCAACAAGCTTTTTGGCCCCAAGATCCTCAAGCTGGTAGATGGTGTTACCAAGCTGACCCAGATCGAGCTGAAATCCGCCGATTCCAAACAGGCAGAGAACTTGCGCAAGCTGCTGCTGGCCATGTCGGAAGATATCCGGGTTCTGTTGGTCAAGCTTGCCGACCGTCTGCATAATATGCGGACCCTGCATTATATCTCCAAGCCGGAAAAACGGGCGAGGATTGCGGCTGAAACCCTTGATATTTATGCACCTTTGGCCGAACGCATCGGTATGCATGATATCAAGGAAGAATTGCAGGAACTGGCCTTTCATCACCTGAATGCCGAAGCCCGCAATTCGATTGTTTCCCGCCTGGAAACCTTGCGGCACAAAGACGACAATGTTGTCGCGCGCATCGTTAAGGAACTTGAGGAAGTTATTTCCACCGAAGGTCCGGCAGTCCAGATTTATGGGCGGGAAAAAAGCCCGTATTCGATCTGGCAGAAAATGCAGCGCAAAAACATCACCTTTGGTGAACTGTCCGACATTATGGCCTTTCGTGTCATGGTCGATACGATGCCGCAATGTTACGAGGTTCTGGGATATTTGCATGCGGCCTACAAGGTCGTGCCGGGCCGCTTTAAGGACTACATTTCCACCCCGAAACCAAACGGTTACCGATCGATCCATACAACCGTG
Organism: Thalassospira sp.; assembly: GCA_050299455.1. GTDB lineage: Bacteria > Pseudomonadota > Alphaproteobacteria > Rhodospirillales > Thalassospiraceae > Thalassospira. Next base: position 16,881 of record JBNKVZ010000001.1, on the reverse strand, counting down.
ATTGGCCCTGAAAACCATCGCATTGAAGTGCAGATCCGAACGCATGAGATGCACGAGGTGAATGAAATCGGGGTTGCGGCGCACTGGGCCTATAAACAGGGGGGCGGCCCGGAAAAAGAAGGCCCGCAATATCGCTGGTTGCGTGATCTTCTCGATATCATGGAGCATGCCTCGGAACCGGAAGAGTTTTTGGAACATACCAAGCTGGCCATGTTCCAGGATCAGGTTTTTTGTTTCTCGCCCAAAGGCGATGTTATTGCCTTGCCGTCTGGTGGCACGCCAGTTGACTTTGCCTATATGATCCATACCCATATCGGCGACACCTGCGTTGGCGCCAAGGTGAATGGGGCAATGGTGCCGTTGCGGACCCAGCTTAACAATGGCGATCAGGTTGAAATCGTCACCTCAAAGGCACAAACCCCGAACCCCACCTGGGAACGGTTTGTTGTTACCGGTAAGGCCCGTGCCCGTATCCGTCGCTTTATTCGCCAGCAGCAGGAAGATCAATATCGGGACCTGGGCAAGGCGATTGTGCAAAAGGCCTTCCGACAGGCGGGATACGAATATTCCGAGAAGGGCCTTGAAGGCGTTTTAAAGATATTCAAACAACCTTCCGTCGATGCGCTGATGGCGGCTGTTGGTGCCGGGCACATTACCGGCCGGGAAGTGACCAATGCGGTATTCCCAGGCACGAAGGATACGCAACCGCCACGCAAATTCGCTCCAACTGATGGTAAAACTAGCCGCAAGCGTGACCATGCCATTCCGCTAAAGGGTCTTATCCCGGGGATGGCGGTTCATTACGCCGGCTGTTGCCATCCGCTGCCGGGAGATCGCATTGTGGGTATTGTCACCACGGGCAAGGGGGTGACGATCCATACCATTGATTGCGAGACACTCGAGACCTTTGCCGATCAACCCGAACGCTGGTTGGATGTGGGCTGGGATAATGGTGGCGAGCCGGAGCATTTTGTTGGCCGTTTGGGACTGACGGTGTCCCATGAATCGGGGGCGCTTTCGGCCATTACCAGCGTGATTGCCAAAAATCATGGCAATATTACCAATCTGAGATTTGTCAGCCGGACGGTGGATTTTTTTGAAATGCTGATTGATATTGATGTGGTGGATGTCAAACATCTGACCAATATCATTGCCGCTTTGCGGGCGACACCCGTTGTCAATACAGTGGAGCGGGCGCGTGGTTAACCGGAAATATGATGACGTCGACGCTATTTTCTTGCCAACGCGGCTTTCAGCACTTACCCATAGCGGCGCGGGATTTCTCCCGTTCCCTCCTATCATGTCATATGTCTGACACCGTATGTTCCAGCGTCGCATAAAACCAAGTTACTTTGAACGCATTCGTGGGCTGTTATGGCCGCGGGCCGGATGGCGTCGTTCATCGCGTTATTTCGCCCATCGAGTCGCCCGCTTGCCGGGGACGCCCTATAGCATTGCGTCAGGGTTTGCCATTGGTGCGGCGGTTTCCTTTACGCCGTTCATCGGCTTTCATTTTGTTTTGTCGGCATTGTTCAGTCTGATCATGCGCGCCAATTTGGTGGCATCGCTATTGGGCACCATTGTTGGCAATCCCTGGACCTTTCCGTTTATCTGGCTTTGGCTGTATCACAGTGGTCTTTGGATTTTGGGTAGTGACCCGTCGGTTCAGGGCGTGCATTTCAATATGGCTGTCCTGTGGGACTTCACGGTTGAAGGTGTCAGCTATGTCGGGCGCGGCCTTATTTTCGGGATATGGAATGCGGCCGAGCAATCAGATCTGGCACGGTTATGGTCCAGTATAGTTGATATCATTTGGCCGATGATTGTCGGCTGTATTCCGACCGTTGTTTTCATCTGGTTACTGTTTTACTTTCCTGTCTACCGTGCGGTTGTTATGTATCGTCATAAACGCATTTTACGTCGTATGAAAATTCACGAAAGACGGGCTCTCAAACCGGTTCTTGAAACGGCGAAACGTACAGTGCTCCAAGATACAGCAAGTCAGCAGGACGATATGAAATGAGCAACGATCTCCGTTTGGGTGTAAATATCGATCATGTCGCGACAATCCGCAATGCGCGCGGCGGCGTGCATCCTGATCCGTTAAAGGCAGCGAAAATTGCTGCCGCGGCCGGGGCGGACGGTATTACCGCCCATTTGCGTGAAGATCGTCGTCACATTTCTGATCGTGATATGGAATGTCTGCGGGCAGAGATAGAATTGCCGCTCAATTTCGAGATGGCGGCAACCGACGAAATGCTGGAAATTGTGCTTAAGACACGTCCGCATGCGGCCTGTATCGTTCCTGAAAAACGTGAAGAACGCACCACCGAAGGCGGTCTTGATGCGGCAGGACAACACAATCATTTAAAACGATTTGTTTCGGAAATGGGAAATGCCGGTATTCGCGTGTCCCTGTTTATCGAAGCATCGCAAAAACAGCTTGATGCCGCGCTAATGCTTGGGGCTCCTGTGGTTGAGATCCATACGGGGGCCTATTGCGATGCGACCGGCGATGAAAGGGCACGGGAACTTGCGCGCATTACCGAAGCGGTAAAATATGGTGCAGCGCAAGGGCTGGAAATTCATGCCGGACATGGCCTTTCTTTTGAAACGGTTGCACCGATTGCCAGAATGCCTGAAATTAAAGAACTGAATATTGGGCATTTTTTGATCGGAGAGGCGATATTTACCGGGCTTGACGGGAGCATCCGTGAAATGCGCCGTTTGATGGTGGAAGCGCGGGGGCAATCAGGTTCTGACCAATGATTGTTGGCATTGGAACGGATTTGTGCGATATCCGGCGTATTGAGAAAACCCTGAACCGGTTCGGGGAGCGTTTTTTGCGTCGTGTCTATAGCGAGGCGGAGATTGCCCGTGCTGTTCGGCGGCCTGAACGGATGGCGTCTTCTTTGGCAATGGCATTTGCCGCCAAGGAAGCATGTTCGAAGGCGCTGGGGACGGGGTTTCGCCGTGGTGTGCATCATCGGACAATGGGTGTTGTGCATCAGCCCAGCGGCAAGCCGGACATGGTGTTGATTGACGGGGCAAAACGACGCCTTGATGAATTAACACCGGAGGGGAAAACTGCCTCTGTGCATGTCACCCTGACGGACGAATATCCGATGGCGAATGCTGTTGTTGTGATTTCAGCAGACTGAATTTTGATTTAAGAAAAGGGCTGAACCCTGGATGGAAAAGTTAGTGCAGAAGAAAAAGCCGGGTGGCCTTTTTGATACTCTTAAGACCGTTTTTTGGGCAATTCTGATTGCTCTGTTGGTAAGAACCTTTGCTTATGAGCCGTTTAATATTCCTTCCGGCTCGATGATTCCAACCTTGCTGGTTGGGGATTATCTGTTTGTTTCCAAATATTCCTATGGCTATTCAAAGCACAGCCTGCCATTCAGTCTGCCGCTTATTCCGGGTCGTATTTTTGCAACCCAGCCCAAACGCGGTGACGTGATTGTCTTTAAATTACCGGCTGATCCGTCGCAGGATTATATCAAACGCGTGATCGGGCTTCCGGGCGATACCGTGCAGATGAAGCAGGGCCGTCTTTACATCAACAACAAAATCGTCGAACGTGAACGCATCGAAGATTATATCCTGACCGATGGTAACAACCAGGCGATTGCCGTGCCGCAATATCTGGAAACGCTGCCTGGTGGCAAAGTGCACCGCATCATTGAAATATTTGGCGATAAGGGCCCGGCGGATAATACCGAACCTTATACCGTGCCGGACGGGCATTATTTCATGATGGGGGATAATCGCGACAATTCTGCGGATAGTCGTGCTTTCCCGGCGCGCTATCGGTTCGTTCCGTTTGTAAACCTGGTGGGCCGGGCTGAATTCCTGTTCTATTCAAAGGATAGCAGCCAGCCGATCTATGATTTGGGCAGCATCCGTTTCGATAGACTGTTTAAGGGAGTAAACTGATGACCGACATGGCGCCTTTGCTGCGACATATCGATCATGAATTTGCCAAACCAGACCTGTTGCGCGTGGCGTTAACCCACCGTAGTGCTGCCAAAGGCAAAGATGCCTTAAGTGGCGGTAATGAAAGACTGGAATTTCTTGGCGACCGCGTTTTGGGGCTGGTGATTGCAGAAATGCTTTACACCCGTTTTGGCCGCGAACGTGAAGGGGCAATGGCCAAACGGTTTGTTGCCCTGGTGCGCCGGGAAACGCTGGCGAGAATTGCCATTGATCTGGATCTGGGCAATTATATTCAGATGGCGAAGGGCGAACGTGCCGCAGGTGCCGGTGGCAACCCGGCCATTTTGTCCGATTGCATGGAAGCCGTGATCGCGGCATTGTATCTGGATGGTGGTTTGGAAACGGCGCGCACCTTTATTGAAAGGTTGTGGCGGCCCTTGCTTGATGAAGCCCCAAAACCGCCGCAGGATGCAAAAACCCAATTGCAGGAAGCATTGCAGGGCCAGGGCAAGCCATTGCCTGTTTATGAAATGGTAGGGCGTGAAGGCCCGGCACATGCGCCGGTATTTACAATAGAGCTGACGACCAGCGATGGTCATTCTGTTCGCGCCGAGGGTAAATCAAAACGTGAAGCCGAACAGACTGCCGCAAAACGAATGTTGGATGAACTGAACCATGAATGAGGTTCCTGCCTCGATGCCAGACCAGAATGATGAGCCACACCGTTGTGGCTTTGTCGCCCTTGTTGGCGCGCCTAACGCTGGCAAGTCCACATTGCTCAACCAGCTTGTGGGAACGAAGGTATCGATTGTTTCGCCCAAAGTGCAAACGACGCGTTCGCGCGTGCGCGGCATTGTGATGGCCGAGGATGCACAGATCGTCTTTATCGATACACCCGGGATTTTTCAGCCCAAACGCCGTTTGGACCGCGCGATGGTCAAGGCGGCATGGGGTGGGGCGGACGATGCTGATTTGATCGTTCTTGTTGTCGATGCGCAACAGGGCATCAATGACGATGTCCGTCTGATCATGGATAACCTCAAGCGTCAGAAGCGCAAGGCGATCCTGCTGCTAAACAAGATCGACAAGGTGCGCGACAAGGAAAGGTTGCTGCATCTTTCTGGCGAATTGTTTGGCGAGGAAATCTTTACCGACGTCTTTATGATTTCGGCAAAGAAGGGGGCTGGTACCCAGGATTTTATTAATTTCCTGGCCGCAAAAATGCCCAGCGGGCCCTGGATGTTCCCGGAAGATGACGTTTCCGATATGCCGCTGCGCCTGTTGGCTGCCGAAATTACCCGCGAAAAGCTGTATTATCAGTTGCAGCAGGAATTGCCGTATTCTGCGACAGTGGAAACCGAGCTGTGGGAAGAACGCAAGGATGGGTCGGTCAAGCTCGAACAGACGATTTTCGTCGAACGGGAAGGCCAAAAAGCCATTATCCTGGGCAAAAGCGGCAAGCGGATTAAGATGCTGGGAACAGATGCCCGAAAGGATCTGGAAGCCATTTTTGAACGGCGGGTGCATTTGTATCTGTTTGTCAAAGTTCGGGAAAATTGGGGGGATGACCCCAATCGTCTGGCAATTTGGGGGCTGGATCACAACGCATGACGCGTGAAAAACGCGGAACGGGAACAGATAATGAATAACCTTCAGTTTTGGGGAATGGTCTTGATCGTGGTGGGCGCTGCTGTGGCCCTGATCATTGCCATGAAATCCCGGCGACCGTTCCGCTATCGTCATGATGGCAGTGATTTAAAGCGCAATCAGAATTTCCTGGGCAAGCCCCTGAATATGCTGGCTCTGGTCATTGCCGTTGTTATTTTCATTCTTGGGTTGTTATGGCGCAACCCGGCAACACGGCCATTTTAAGATGTCAGATAATAGATATGATTCCGATCAGGATGAACCTCTCACAAGTCTTTCTGAATTGACGGGATGGCGTCGTTATTTGCTGTTGACGGTTGCCATCGTCGTTTTGGGCTCTGCCGTGATGGGCATGGCCTTTCACCTGATCCGGTTCATTATCGTTTCCGGCTACTGATCGGGGGATCGGGTGAATTGGCGTGACGATGCGATTGTGCTGTCTACACGCAAGATGGGTGAAAACTCCGTCCGCTTGACGGTGCTATCGCGCGATTATGGTCGTTATGCCGGGATGGTCAAAGGGGCATCGGGAAAATCTTTGCGCGGTGCGCTGGAAACCGGAAACCTCGTTCGTGTAACCTGGTCTGCCCGCCTTTCCGAACATTTGGGCCAGTTCAGATGCGAACTGCTTCAATCCAATATTGTCGATTTCCTTGCCCTGCCGGGGCCATTATTAGCCGTGTCCTCTGCCTGTGCGCTGCTTGAAGTGGCTTTGCCTGAACGTGTGGCACAGACGCCGTTATTTAAAGGGACGTTGGGGCTTATCGATGCCCTGAAAACCGACTATTGGAAGCCCGCCTATTTGCGCTGGGAAATCGGTTTTCTTCAGGAACTGGGTTATGGACTTGATCTATCCTGTTGTGCAGCAACGGGAAAAGCCCAGGACCTGCATTTCGTTTCGCCCAAAAGCGGCCGGGCGGTATCCCTGGCGGAAGGAACGCCGTTTTCAGACCGTCTTTTACCTTTGCCAGCCTTTTTGGCCGGTGCGGCGGCCTCGGATCAGGCCAAACAGGTTTCGTTGGATGATCAATATAATCAGGCCCTTAAACTGTCGGGTTTTTTTATTCATCGCGATTTGTTCGAGGCTAAAAACATCAAACCCGTTGCCGCCCGTGACAGGCTGGCCTCCATGATTTGGCAGCAGGGACGCGTAGGATAATCGCGTTACAAGCGAAGTTATGACGTCGTAACGTTATCATTGGCCGTCATTGACGGGATGATTTTGGCCCGACACGGCAAAAACAAAATTAAAAGAACACTTTTGTCCCTGTCATCTGTTGACCAGACCCGCCCGGAAAGTAGTATGGTGCGCCTCGGCCAGATGTGAGCATCATCAGTGTGCCGTTAAATTTGACTTCAACCTGTTCCGGATTAAGAAAAACATTTCATGAGCACGAAATCCTCCGACCCGGGCAATGCCGGGCAGATCAGGGAAACCCGCCTTGCCGATGCGTTAAGCGAACGTTATTTGGCCTATGCGATGTCGACCATCATGTCGCGTTCGCTGCCCGATGTTCGTGATGGACTGAAACCGGTTCATCGTCGGCTGCTTTATGCAATGCGGCAATTGAAACTTAATCCTGAGCAGGGCTTTAAGAAATGCGCCCGTGTCGTCGGTGACGTCATCGGTAAATATCACCCGCATGGGGACCAGTCGGTCTATGATGCGCTGGTGCGTTTGGCGCAGGATTTTGCGGTACGTTATCCGTTGGTCGACGGGCAGGGTAACTTTGGCAATATTGACGGCGATAACGCGGCAGCCATGCGTTATACCGAAGCCCGCATGACAGCTGTTGCCGCCGTACTGATGGAAGGCCTGGACGAAGACGCGATTGATTTTCGCCCGACCTATGACGGCGAAGACCACGAACCGATTGTGATGCCGGCCGCATTCCCCAATTTGCTGGCAAACGGTGCGTCCGGGATTGCCGTGGGGATGGCAACCAACATTCCGCCGCATAACGCGGATGAATTATGCTCCGGCCTGATCAAGCTGATCGATAATCCTGAAACCTCGATTGCTGAATTGGTGCGCTGTGTGCCCGGGCCGGACTTCCCGACGGGTGGCGTGCTGGTCGAACCGCGTGAAAATATTCTTGAAGCCTATGCCACGGGGCGTGGCTCTTTCCGTTTGCGTGCCAAATGGGAAGTCGAGAAGATGACGCACGGTCTTTATCAGATCGTGATCAGCGAAATTCCCTATCAGGTTCAAAAGGCAAAACTGGTCGAGCGTATTGCCGATTTGATGTTTGCCAAAAAATTGCCGCTTCTGAACGATGTGCGTGATGAATCTACCGATCAGATCCGGCTGGTGTTAGAGCCGCGTTCCCGTGCGGTTGAACCCGAACATCTGATGGAAATGCTGTTCAAAAACACCGAACTTGAAATCAAGTTCGGGTTGAACCTGAACGTTCTGGATGCAGACAATACCCCGCGCGTGATGAATTTGCGCGAAGTTCTGCGGGCCTTTCTGGCACACCGCCAGGAAGTTCTGGTGCGCCGGTCGCAGCATCGCCTTGAAAAGATCAACCATCGCCTTGAAGTGCTTGATGGTTATCTGATTGCTTATCTGAATCTCGACGAAGTCATTCGTATCATCCGTTTTGAGGATGAACCCAAAACCGAATTGATGAAGGCCTTTGGTCTGACCGAAGTTCAGGCCGATGCCATTTTGAATATGCGTTTGCGGTCTTTGCGCAAACTCGAAGAAATGGAAATCAAAAACGAACATTCCAAACTGAGCGAAGAAAAAGCCGGTCTGGAAGCCTTGCTGGCCAGCGAAGAACTACGCTGGAGCCGTATTCGCGAGGAAGTTGAGCAAACCCGCGAAAAATTTGGCAAAAAAACCGAACTTGGCAAACGCCGCACCGAAATTGGCGATGCCCCGCAGGAAATTGACGTTCCGCTTGAAGCTTTGATTGAACGTGAACCGATTACGGTCATCTGTTCGCGCATGGGCTGGATCCGTGCGCTCAAGGGTCATACAACCGATATTTCGGACCTCAAGTTCAAGGATGGCGACGAAAGCCGTTTTGCCCTTAAGGCCTTTACCACCGACAAGCTTTTGATCATGAGCTCGGCCGGTCGGTGTTATACGTTGGGATGTGACAAGCTGCCCGGGGGCCGTGGACATGGCGAGCCGATCCGCCTGTCGATTGATTTGCCGCAGGAACATGACATCGTGTCGATGAATGTGCATCGTCCTGATGGCAAATTGCTGGTGGCATCCTCGGCAGGGCGTGGTTTCCAGGTTGCGGAAAGTGATGTGATTGCCCAGACCAAAAACGGCAAGCAGGTTTTGAATCTTGGTAAAGATGAAACCGCAATGATCTTTTTGTCTGTCGATAAAGATCATGTTGCTGTGTTGGGTGAAAATCGCAAGCTGCTGATTTTCCCGGTTGAGGAAATTCCCGAAATGACGCGCGGTCGGGGTGTGATTTTGCAAAAATACCGCCAGGGCGGTTTGGCTGACCTGAAACTTTTCAATATCGCAGATGGTCTGAGCTGGACAATGGGGGGCAGCGAAGGCCGGACCCGTACTGTTACCGAATTGACCGAATGGATCGGCAAACGGGCAGGGAGCGGGCGATTGCCCCCGAACGGTTTTCCGCGTTCCAATCGTTTTGAATGAGGCGATAAAGCCCTGTTGAATGATTGAACCTGAAGCCTGTCTGTGCAGGCTTCAGGTTTTTGTTTGGCAAGATGCCCCCTGTTGAAACGGGCCGCCATACGGGGCCGATTTAGATGGGGGATTACGCATGATGCATTTTGAACTTGAAAAGTTATCACGACCCAAAGTCGCAAAAAACATGGTGTTTTAGGCCATATATTTGTAACTTTGCTCCGCCGGGGACCGGTAATGACGGAAACCAGCGATAAGAGATTCCGGGTGAGGGAGGAAACATGTATTTTTTGGCACGTTTTGTGCGGGTGATTGACAGTCTTAATGACGCGATCGGCCGTGGCGTGGCGTGGCTGACCATTCCGTTGGTGTTGATCACCTTTCTCGTCGCAACGTTGCGATACGGGTTTTCGGTTGGCTGGGTTTCGATGCAGGAAAGCTATTTATGGCTTTACGGCATTATTTTTATGTTGGGTGCGGGCTATACGCTGCTGCATGGCGGGCATGTTCGGGTCGATGTTTTTTATCGCCCCGCATCTGCGCGTTATAAGGCATGGGTTGATTTGATTGGCACGCTTTGCCTGCTATTACCCGTTTTGGTCCTGGTGTTCATTTATAGTTATCCTTATGTCATCACGAGTTGGAAGCGGCTTGAAGGGTCCCAGGAAACAGGGGGACTGCCGGGGATATTTCTGTTTAAGTCGGTCATTCTGGTATTTTGCGTCCTGATGGGGCTTCAGGGGCTTTCTTTGGCAGCACGCAGTATTTTGGTGCTGACGGGCCATCGTGAATTTGAAACCAACGAAGAAGAACACGAGGGCGTCTGATGTCGGGGGAAGTATTAAGTCTATTAATGTTTGCAGTGGCGTGTGTCGTCCTGCTGTTTGGTTTTCCGGTTGCCTTTTCGCTTGGTGGTACGGGGCTGGCATTTGCCCTGATCGGCCATTCAATGGGTGTCTTCGACATGCCTTTGTTAGGCTCGCTGCCGTCGCGCTATTTTGGCGTGATGAGCAACGAGCTTTATGTCGCCATTCCGCTATTCGTCTTTATGGGCGTGATGCTGGAACGTGCCCGTATCGCCGAAAAGCTTTTGCTGACGATGGGAATGTTGTTTGGCAAACGCCGGGCCGGTCTTGGTATTTCGGTGGTGATTGTCGGCATGTTACTGGCGGCATCAACCGGTATCGTTGGGGCCACCGTTGTGACGATGGGGCTGCTGAGTTTGCCTGCGATGCAAAAGGCTGGATATAGCCCGCGTCTTTCAACGGGGGTTATTTGCGCATCAGGGACCCTGGGCCAGATCATTCCGCCCTCGATCGTTCTGGTGTTGCTGGGCGATATTTTGCAAGGTGCCTATGCTGAAGCCCAGCGTTCATTGGGCAATTGGGCACCGGAACCTGTTTCGGTGATTGACCTGTTTGTCGGGGCGTTCATTCCCGGGATGCTGTTGGTGGCGATGTATATTGGCTGGGTGATTATTCAGTCCTTTATTGACCCCAAATCGGCACCGGCCCTGGTTGAAGACAAACGGCCAGAAGGGCTTTTGGGCGATGTCATGCGGGCACTTGTCCCGCCAGCATTGTTGATCGTCGCGGTTCTGGGCTCAATCCTGACCGGTATTGCCACCCCCACTGAATCAGCTGCATTTGGCAGTGTTGGTTCCATGATCCTTGCAGCGTGCTATCGCCGGCTTGATCTGGCCGTCTTGCGCCATGTCATGAGCCAGACGGTGCAAATCAGTTCGATGGTCTTTATCATCCTGCTTGGCGCATCAATTTTCTCGCTGGTGTTCCGCGGGCTTGGCGGGGACCATCTGGTCGAGGAACTGCTTCACAACATGCCAGGCGGCCTGTTTGGTGCGATGCTGGTTGTGATGTCCCTGATGTTCGTCATGGGCTTCTTCCTGGATTTCATCGAGATCGTGTTTGTGGTGGTGCCAATTGTCGGCCCGATCCTGCTGAAAATGGATATCAGCCCGGTCTGGTTGGGCATCATGATTGCCATTAACCTGCAGACCAGCTTCCTGACACCGCCTTTCGGGTTTGCCCTGTTCTATCTGCGCGGTGTTGCACCGCCCTCGATCAAGACATGGGATATTTACCGCGGCATCATCCCGTTTGTTCTGATCCAGGTGCTTGCCCTGGTTCTGTTGGCCGTGTTCCCGGAACTGGCAACCTGGCTTCCCAAGGTGTTGTTGAATTAATTATCTTGGGTTTGCCGCGAAATATTTCACGATCAAGGGCCGGTCATCCGGCCCTTTTTCTATGGTAGTGGGCATCAAAAAGGGCCAGCACATTGTGCTAGCCCCAAAGGCATATTTGCCTGATCATCCGATCGTGGATCAGTATTTGAAGGGCAGGGTGCGTGCCTGCATGAATGCCAATTCCGAATATTTGGCCCAGGATACGGCCTGCCCGCGAAATGAGACAAGGCTGTCAAACACTTCCTGGGATAGCGGGTCGGACGCGACCAGATCACGCAAGACCTTGCCCGACAGGCTCCCCAGATTGGTCAGAATGTCGTTCGAGAACGGGCGAACATCGACATTGTGTTTTTCCTGAAGGGTTTTGAGCGCCTGGTTATTGCGGGCGACAAATTCGGATAGAACCATCTGGTTGGTGGCGCGGTTTGCCTGCTCGACAATGGCTTTCAGATCGTTTGGAAGATCGTTCCAGGCACTGAGATTGATGAAGTTTTCAAGCGTCGTTGCCGGTTCATGCCAGCCGGGATAATAATAATATTTGGCTGATTTATAGAGACCAAATGCCAGGTCATTATAGGGGCCAACCCATTCTGTGGCATCAATCGCACCAGATTGCAGGGCAGGCGGAATTTCACCGCCTGGCAGATTGACGACATTGCCGCCTGCTGCCTGAATAACTTCGCCGCCAAGGCCCGGAATACGCATTTTCAGACCCTTAAAGTCGTCAATGGTGTTCATTTCCTTGTTAAACCAGCCGCCCATTTGTGTGCCGGTATTGCCTGACGGGAAGAATTTGCAATTCAGTTTTTCATAAATCTTGTCGGCAATTTCCTGGCCGCCGCCATACTGGAACCAGGCATTCTGTTCCTGTGCGGTCAACCCAAATGGCATCGCTGCCAGATATTGTGCTGCCGCCACTTTGCCTTTCCAGTAATAAGGGGCGCCGTGGCCCATTTCGACCGTACCATTGCCCACCGCATCAATGGCTTCAAAGGCGGGAACGATTTCACCCGCGCCGTAAACGGTGATTTTCATCCGGCCGTCGGACGCCTTGTTAATATATTCCGCCAACAGGTTCGCACCGGTGCCGAGACCGGGAAAGTTTTTGGGCCAGGTTGTTACCATGCGCCATTCACGAACATCCTGGGCAAGGGCGGGTTTGGGAAATGTGGATGCAACAGCAGCCGTGGCACCGGCAAGCGCGGCACCACTAAGGAATTGACGACGTTTCATTGTTTGTAGCCTCCCAGCAAACAAGAACCAATTTCTTTTTCTACAAGGCGTTTTCTTCGCCCTGTCTTGAAAGATTATAGTCGTTGTGGAAAGGAGGCAACTACCGATCACGACCCTGAGTTAAACTTTGGTCGATTACTTCGATTAATCGACTAAATTTGTACTGTCATCCGCGTCATGCTGAACCCACTGCCCATCCCGAAAAGCTTCCAGGGGTTTGAACCGTGTCTTGTAGGACATTTTGCGACAGTCACGCACCCAATATCCAAGATAGACGAAGGGCAAATTCATCCGGGCGGCTTCGGCCACCAGGTCGAGAATAATAAAAGTCCCCAGACTTCTGCGGTCTTCCTTGGGATCAAAGAAGCTGTAAACAGCGGAAAGCCCATCGGACAGCGCATCGACCAGTGCGACAGCAATCAATCGGTTATCGGCATTTCTGTATTCAAAAATGGAGGTTTCAACTGTCGTATCCTCCATCATTGCCCGATAATCCCGCGCGTCCATTCGGGCCATGTCACCATCACCATGACGGGCAGCCTGATAATCGGAAAACAGCTGGAATTGTTCCTGGGTCGCCGAGGCGGCAAAGATTTGACGCGTCAGATCCGCGTTTGTCGCACGATTACGGCGGAAAGTCCGGCTGTCCTGAAAGTCCTTGGCATTAACCCGAACGGGAATGCAGGCATCGCATTCGGTACAGGCGGGCAAATAGGCAATCGAATGACTGCGACGAAAACCGGCACGCGAGAGAAGATTATGGATCGTGTTGGACTCAGGCCCACGCAGTTCTGTCACCAGTTTGCGCTCAAACCGGCCCGGCAAATACGGGCAGGGCATGGGCGCTGTAATGAAATAATGCTGTGTCTGGCGACGCTGGTTGACCGTCATGGCGAATGGATGTCCGTGCCTTTGAGATTTACCTTATTAAACTAGTGTAGTTATCCGGAAGCAAACTTTAAAGTCGTGATTGACTAATATGTTATTGCAGGGCTACCCGCAAAGGGGGCTGGCCCTGCGTAAAGACAATTTTCCAACCATCAGCACAATGATGACGATGACCAACTAATTGCGTGAGGGGACCGAAAATGTTGGCCTGCGAAGCGGCGCATTCGTATTCGTATCTGTCGCGGGCTGATTTGTCTCGCTATCGCGGTCGCGCGGGGCAAACAGGCTGGATTGGGATTGTGATTGGGATGCCGTATCATCCGGGCTCTTCTGCGCATCATCGGGTTTTGCCAGCTTCTTTCCGGTTCCGCGCAAAAGCGTGATGCTGATACGCCGATTGCGCTCGTCTTTGGGGTCATCCTTGATGAATGGAATCGTAGCAGCAACACCCGATACCTTGCCAAACCGGTCGTCGGGCAAACCGTCTGCTTCCAATGCGCGGCGGGTGGCAAGCGCACGATCCGCCGAAAGTTCCCAGTTGGTATAAGTTCCGTAAGAATGCGAATAGGGCACGGAATCGGTATGGCCTTCAATGGCGATTTTTTGTGGCATATCCTTGATGGCAGCAGCCACCTGTTTCAAAAGCAAACGTGTATGATCCCGCAGGTTGGCACTCCCGCTGGGAAACATCGATGTTCCATCTTTGTCGATGATCTGGATGCGTAATCCTTCATCGGTTTGCTCGACCAACAGGTTTTTCGACAGTTCCTTAAGCTCCGGAGATTTCTCCATTGCGTCCTTGAGGTCCTGGGCTGCTTTATCAAATTCCTTTTTCTCTTTCTCAGCGGATTCTCGGGCAGCTTTTTGTGCTTCGCTCTCACCTTTGGGCTGACTTGGCACCACTGTCGCGTCAGGTGTTGGGGGAATGTCCATCTGAATGACGGGTGCGCCGTTTTCCGAGCGCATTGCGCCTGAATCGGCAAGTTTGGTGCCTGCCAGCAATCCGCCAGCACCGGATTCACTTTGTGAAATTGATTCCGGGGCAAAATAGTTTGAAATGCCCTGTAACTGTTTGTCTGTAGAGCTGCCGAGTAACCATAGCAACAGGAAGAAAGCCATCATGGCGGTCACAAAGTCAGCATAGGCAACTTTCCATGACCCGCCGTGATGGCCGCCATGTCCGCCTTTTTTGACTTTTTTTATTACGATATCGGGCATTTCAGACTGTTATATCCTGGCATAAAAGCAGCGTGTCATATTCGCATCGGCAAACGTCATTCAGGGTTAAACAGTGGGCGCATTCTGAATGGCATCATCAAGTTCCTTGAAGCTCGGGCGAATTTCAGGCGGCAGAATTTTGCGGGCGAACTCCACGGAAACCTGTGGTGCATAGCCCTGCATATGCCCGATCAGGGCTGCTTTCATGCAAACATAGAATTTGGAATCCTGTTCAAGCGTTCTTTTGATAATGGCGGATGTCGGACCGACAAAACCATAGGATGCCAAAATACCCAGGAAGGTACCAACCAGTGCTGCACCAATCATTTCGCCCAGGATTTCCGGCGGTTCTGTCACAGAACCCATCGTATTGATCACACCCAGCACGGCCGCCACAATACCCAGGCCGGGCAGGGCGTCGCCAACGGTCTGAATGGCATCAGGCACGGCATTGTCTTCTTCGTGATGGGCTTCAAGTTCCTGGTCAATAACGGCTTCAAGTTCGTAGGCATTTGTGGTGCCAAGGGTTAACAAACGAAGATAGTCACACAAAAATTCAAGCGCGTGATGGTCTGCCGTTACGCCGGGAAAGTTGTTAAACAGGGCCGAGCTTTCCGGGTTCTCGACGTGACTTTCCAGGGCAAGGTCACCTTTGGATTTTGCCAGCCGAAATACCGCATAAAGACAAACAAGAAGTTCCAGATAGGCCGGTTTCTTCTTGGCACCTTTCATCGCGCGAATGGTATAAGAAACGCTGCGTTTAAGAACGCTCATCGGATTGGCGATCAGGAAGGTCCCGAAGGCCGCACCGAAAATGATCACGACTTCAAAGGGCTGCATAAGGACGCTAAACTTGCCGTGTGGAAGGTACCCCCCCAGCACGGCGCCGATCACAATCACATAACCAATGATTAGTAACATCTAATACCCCTTGTGCCTGCAAACAGGGCGTCCTCGTCCATGCAGGTTAAACTATCTTCAAGCCTTACGATCAGCCTTTTTACAAAAGTCTTATCAGCTATGATACAATTAGTTGGTTTTGTTAATAACATACTGTTTGCAAATCGTTTTATGTCAGTATTTGACAGTTTTTAAATTTGTCGCCATTTTCCTGTTGCTTCACGCAAATTTTGCCTTACGCATTGAACAATGAAAGCTGTAATTTGAATATGTCCTTCTCGTCACGTCACTTCCGGGATTGCCTTGGCCAGTTTGCGACTGGTGTTGCCGTTGTTACCAGCCGTGATACGGATGGACATAAGGTCGGAATTACGATCAATTCGTTTTCATCGGTATCGCTAGAGCCACCCTTGGTGCTGTTTTCGGTTGCGCGCAGTGCCGCAACGCATGATGTTTTTACCGGTGACGTGCGGCATTTTTGCATCAATGTTTTACGCAATTCGCAAAAAGAACTGGCCGAACGTTTTGCCGCACCCCTTGATGACCGCTGGGAAGACACCCGGTTTACAGATAATGGTCACGGTATGCCGGTTTTGTTAGGGAACATCTCGACTTTTTCCTGTGTTCGACATGCGGTCCATGAGGGCGGGGATCACAGCATCATTGTCGGGCAGGTCAATGCTGTTGAATTGGGCGAAACCGGTGATCCCTTGTTATATTACGGTGGTGCCTATGCCCGGCTGGACCGCGCCTGACGGATTTATGGTTCAAAATATCCAGCCTTTTCAAGGCAAAAGGACGTAACGTTAAAGTTTAATCTGCGTTACGTCCTTGCCTGGTGACGACGTAATCAGTCCAGCGATGTATTGCCCAGCAATCGGCCGCCATATCCATTTTCTTTGAGGTAATCGACAACCTGAAGGGCATGGGAGGTGTCTCTCACCTCAAGCACCATATCAACGTCAGTCTGTTTTGCCGGAATATCATAGAAATATCGCTGGTGATAAACCTCGATGATGTTGGCTTCCGCATTGCCAATCAGCGTGCTGATCTGGGCCAGGGCACCCGGTACGTCCGGAATTTCGATACGGATACGCACCAGGCGACCTTCGCGCGCCATGCCGCGCATCAAAACCTGTGCCAGAAGGCGACTGTCAATATTCCCGCCACTAATGATCAGACATACTTTTTTGCCCGCAAACCGTTCCGGGTGATCCAGTAAAGCAGCAAG